>RGWK01000124.1 GCA_010029775.1 Gammaproteobacteria bacterium | reverse complement strand
ACGGCGCACGGCCGAGATGGGCAGCGTGCCGTTCAGGGTGTTCAACATCAGACCGGCTCCGCCGGTATCAAGGGTTACGCTGTCGACGCGGCTTTGCAGCATCGTCTCCAGAGCTTCTGTGCGATCGCCGCGGCGCGCAGCCACCTCAATCTTGTAGGCGCCGGGTGCCACGGCAGTGCCCGCGTTATTGCGCCCATCCCAGGCAAAGCCCGTGAGGCCCGCGCGCGGATCAAGCGGCGCCGTGCGGACCACTGCGCCTGCGGCATCGCGGATGATGAGTTCCGCCGCCGCCGTGCCAGCCGGCATGTCCACAGCACCACGCACCGCGCTGCCGCCATCAAAAACGGCCGTGCTGCCGGGCGCGAGAACCTGACGACCGACGAAATTGGCACCCTCCAGCGCCTGGCTCGAGCGCAGTGAGTCGACCATCGTGCCGAGCGACTTCTGCATTTCCTGCACGCCGGTGACCGTGCTGAACTGCGCGAGTTGTCCGAGAAACTCCGAGGGCTCGAGCGGCTTGAGCGGATCCTGATTTTTGAGCTGTGCGAGCATCATGGTCAGGAACTGTTCCTGCCCGAACTGCTGCGTGGGACGCTTCAGTGCAGAAGTGTCTGCGCTTGCACTAGCGGCGGATGCGGCGGCCAAGGTATTCACGTGCGGATGGCTCCTTCGTTGTTGGGTCGGGCGTTACTGCCCGAGCCGCAAGGTCGCGAGCATCAAATCTCGCGACGTGTTCACCACTTCGATGTTGTTCTGGTACGAGCGGGACGACGAAATCATGTCCACCATCTGCTCAATCGAGTTGATGTTGGGCGAGTACACGTAGCCATTGGCGTCGGCGAGCGGATTGCCGGGCTCATAGCGCGCAAGCGCATCGGCCTGAGCTTCGATCACCTCGCGCACCTTGACCGCGGCGCCGGCATCGGGCCCGCTCAACGCACCCCTGACCTCTTCGAATACGACCTGCCGAGCGCGATACACGCCATCTTTGGATGAACTGACGGTGTTGGCGTTAGCTAGGTTGCTGGCCACGGTGTTTAGGCGCATCGACTCTGCCGCCATACCGGACGCTGCAATTTCAAAAATCTTGAAGCTAGACATAAATTTACTGACCCGTGATGGCCGTCATCAGGCCGCGAAGCTGGGAATTAACGAAATTGAGAGACGCCTGGTAGCGAATCGAGGTCTCTGCGAACGCGGCCTGCTCGGCCTGCACGTCGACGGTGTTGCCATCGAGCGACTCGACCAGGGGCGAGCGGTTAATCAAATGATTGCCAAGGTTGACGTTTCGCGACCCGCCCAAGTGCCCTGCGGACGTCGCGGTCATGCCCACATCGGCCCCGTCCTCGCCCAAGGCTTCCTTTAACGCCTTGCGGAAGTCGAGATCACTGGCTTTGTAATTAGGTGTTTCGGCGTTCGCGAGATTGCGCGCGATCATCTCCGAGCGTCGCGAGCTCAGCTTCAGCGACTCCGCGTGCAACTTGAAATGTGCGTCGAGATCGAACATCTGCGTCCTCCGCCAATAATTTGGCTCGGGACATACACAGCAATTGCCGTGCCAACTCCAACGACCCTCCTGTTCTCCGATCCGGCGCCGATACATTTGATGAGAATTTGTGTCCGACCCGGCAGATCTATCTCGGCTTCTATAAAGCTGAGCCCTCTTGCCCAAAATGTTTTGCCCGCATGTGGCGGGCGCCGGCGTGGCATGAGCCTTGCTGTATTGACGGCATGAAAGCTCATCACGCCTTTTTGACGCTCCTCGTCGCATGCCTGGGATCGATGCAAGCGCGAGGCCAGACAGCTCAGGACCCGGCAAGCATCGGGGAGGCGGCTATTGCGGCCGTCCGGGCCGTGGCACCGGAGTCCGGGTTCGAAGTGAACCCCATCGACCCCCGGCTGCGTCTCACTGCCTGCGATCGGCCCCTGCTCGGCACCCTTCCCCCTAATCTGACCGTCGGTGCTCGGGTCAATGTGCGCGTCAGTTGCCCAGGCAGCGCCCCTTGGAACGTGTTCGTCGCCGTGGCGGTGTTTACCGAAGGACCGGTGCTGGTGACGAATCGCCCTCTACGCCCCGGTCAAATCGTCTCGGCTGATGACATCCGGGTGGAAGTGCGCCGGTTTCCAGGCGGCCCCGGCTGCTGCACCGCCGACCCACACGAGGCGATCGGCCGTGTGCTACGGCGTGCGGTCGCGAACGATGCAACTTTATTGCTCGATACGCTGGACATTGCCCCGGTGGTTCGACGCGGAGAGATCGTGACCGTGCTCGCCGGCATCCCCGGCGGCGAGGTTCGCGCCTCAGGAGTGGCGCTATCCGATGCGCGCCCGGGAGAAACCCTGCGGGTTCGGCACAGCACGTCATTAAGGATTATCCAGGCTCGTGCCGATACCCAAGGTGTGGTGCGAGTTGACCGGTAGCGCTTGGAGCCCCGGGGTCTCTGCCGTGGAAAAATATTTTCCCTGCAGCCCTAAAGTTTTCCGAAGTACTGCCGTTACCCCCTACGAAGGAACCGGGAGAATCGTGTCATGACGATGAAAATTAACGGAGGCGAGCTCCGTTCGGCAGGTGTGACGACCACCGCCGGCAATGCTCGCGTGAAGGATTCCGGCAAGGCGGTGGATACCGCAGTGCTGGGCGAGGCAGCGCGGACTGGCGCGGACCAGGACGTCAAGATCACGGTGGCTGCGCGGCAGTTGCTTGACCTTGTCGCCCCTGAATCCAAGGCCACGTTCGTCGACGAGGCTAAAGTGGCCCGCTTGCGAGCGGAGATCGAGAACGGGACCTACCGTATCGACTCGGCGCGCATTGCCGATCAGCTGCTGCGCTTCGAGTATGCGCTCGGCCAAATCACGGGCGATCTCAGCAAGAAACCGAGCTGATCTAGCCCGTGAAAGGCTTGCAGGAATCCAAGCAGGCGCTCTCGCGTCTGCTCGATGAGGAGCGGCGCTTGCTGCTGCACCTCGAGGGGCTGCTCGATGCCGAGAAGGCCATCCTGTTGAAGGATGACTCGCCGGAAGAGCTCGAGGCGGCTTGTATTACCCGTCAGGAATGCATGGGTGCCCTGCTTCGGCTGCAGGATGAGCGATCCAACCTGCTGCGCATGCTGGGCTACAGCCCGGACAATGCCGGTTTACTGGGTCTGATCAACGCCTGCGATCCGGAGCGTGCCCTGCCGCCACGTTGGGCCGAATGCGCTGAGCTTGCGAAGCGTTGTCGGAGCCTGAACGACCATAACGGCGCGCTGGTGGCGAGCCGGATGCGTCGCATTCAAGGGGTCCTCGAAATCATCACCGGCAAACGCGTCGACCCCAACGTGTATGGCAAACAAGCACAGCAGGCTTGGGTCACCCGCGGTCGAATGGTCGCCGCTGAGGCCTAAGCTTAGCCCCCACCACTCGGGATCCCGAGCCCGCCTGGGTTCAACACCCCTTGCGGGTCCACGATCTGCTTGATTTGCCGCACGAGTTGCGCCGTCTCAGGACGGAGCGATTCGAAGTACGGGTAGGTCTTCCCCAATTGATTCGATGCCGCCCCAAGCTCGGCAAACAAATCCACCAGTCGTTGCCGCATTTCTGCCACAAGCGCTGCCGCGGCCGGCTGCGCAGCCGGGGATCCCAAGCGCCGCTTGGCCGCCTCCGACAGGACTTGCTCGTGCAGGGGCAGCCACTCGTCGCGCCAGCGGAATACGGGCTCGAAACTGAACGCGTGCGTACCGGTCGCAATTAGCAAGTGGCTCATCCACACCCCGTGCTGCTGCATGCGCTCGCGGTAGGGTGCGATCACCTCTCTGGCGGCCCCGATGATGCGCTCAGCATCCGAGTGCGCCACTTTGGCGTTCAATGCGGCCCAGCGATGACCGTCATCGCCCACCACGCCATCCGGCGCAGGAAACAGATCCGCGCGAACCGCGCGTGGAATGGATGACGGGATCTCCCGCCCGCCGAGACTGAGACAGGCCTTGCGGCAGGCTTCGAGATCTGCCGCAACGGACGCCCGGTCGCGGCCGGCACAGCTGACATGCAGCGAGTGCGCGTCGGTCGGCAGGAAGTTGCGCCCCGCGAGCACGAGGCGCGCGCCCTCGATCGCCGAACGCCACAGACCACGCTCGTTGCGCATGACCTTTAAGAGCGTACCCAAGTCTTTGAGGAGCCCCTGGGAACGCAGACTGCCGTGCGTGGCCGCTGGGTCGAACACATACGCGTCTTCGGCGGCCCCGGTACGGGCGACCTCCGAGAGCGCGGCCGCGGCGCGGGTCATGCCATCGAACACGAACGAGGCGTGCCCTGTGACCTCGGGCATTCGCATCAGGCGGAACGTCGCCTGCACCTTGATGCCCAGCGTGCCCGAATCATGCAAAAACAGACCGGTGAGGTCGGGTCCGCAGGTCCGATAGAACGGCTTCTCGACGTTGCGGAACCCAGCCTGCCCGGTGGTCAGCATCCGTCCATCGCCAAGGACCACCTCAAGACCCAGCACGCAATCAGCGGCCGTGCCATAGCGGGCCGTGCCGAGAAACAGGGCGCCGTTGGCGAGGCCTCCACCCACGGTGGCACGGGCACCGGAAAATGTGCCGAAAAACGGCAGCCGCAAGCCGAGCGGGGTCAGCGCCTCGTAGATCTGCTTCCACGTGACGCCGGCCTCGACCGTGATGTAGAGATCTTCGGGGCTAATCTTGACGATCCGGTTCATCGCCGACGTGTCGATGGCGACGACCCGCTCGTGCGCGGCAAGGTAGCCGCCCGTGTACGTGAGACCACCGCCGCGCGCAACGGTAGCGAACCCGGTACGCCCGGCAGCGACGATCATGTGTGCCAGCCGATGTTTGTCTTTTGGGCGTAGCACCGCAGCGACGCGAATGCCCCGCGAGTAGACATCCGAAGAAAAGACTTCACAGACCGCCGGATCCGTGATGCATTCGTCCGGTTCCAAAGCCCGTTGCAGCTCGTGGAGTGAGGCGTGCGTATCCATATACGCAATCGTACTGATGCGTCCTTCTGCACGCTACGCGAGACTGTGACCAATCCAAAGCGAGGTCAGCCATGCAACCGATCAAAAACATTCTCGTCGCGATCAAGGATCTCGATGCCCGCACCCTCCCGGCGCTGCGCAAGGCGGTGCAGCTCGCGAAGGCCAACGGCGCGACGCTGGAACTGTTCCATGCACTGTCGCAGACGGTGCTGATCGAAGCGCTCGAGGCACGTAAGATCAGTCTGCGCGAGTTCGAAACGGAGCAAAGCGCCAAGGCCTTGAGGCGCTTGAATACGATCGCGCAGCGCGTGCGTAAGCACGACGTCGAGGTCACCTGTGCCGTCGAGTGGGACTACCCTGCCGCTGAAGCCATCGTGCGGCGTGCTCTGAAGACCCGTTGCGATTTGATCGTCGCCGAACGCCACGCCTCGCGACACGTGGCCGGCTGGTTGCTGGCGTATACGGATTGGGAGCTGTTGCGACAGGCGCCCTGCCCGGTGCTGCTCGTCAAAACCCGCAAACCGTATCACCGCCCAACCGTGATGACCGCCGTCGACCCGTTTCACGAGAACGCCAAACCGGCGCGGCTCGACGATGCCTTGCTCGCCGTGAGTGCGCAGCTCGTGACCAGCCTCAAAGGTCGTCTGCAGATCGTGCACTGCGTGCCCTCAGCAACGCTGGTCGCTGCCGGGTGGGCCAGCGGCCCCGTCGTTGTCGACACCGGCAAAACGAGCCAACGGCTGGCGCAGGCCCGCAAGGCACTGGCTGTCGAAGTCGCCCGTCACCCGCTGCCCTCGCACAAGCTCGCCGTGCTGGAGGGTTCAGCTCGCGAGGCGTTGCCGCAGGCGGCGCGTGCGCACAAGGCCAGCCTCGTGGTGATGGGCGCGATGTCTCGCAGTGGTCTGCAACGGCTCTTGGTAGGCAATACCGCCGAGGCCGTGCTGGATCAGCTCGCCTGCGACGTGCTCGTCATGAAGCCGGGTAAATTTCAGAGCAAAGTGCCGCGGCGAACGCGGGGTGCGCAGCTCATGGCCCTGCCCTCAGCCATGACGGGCTGATCCGTTCGTGTTATCTCGCCAGCCACAGCACGCCAGCTGCGGCCGCCAGCGACAACAGCACCGCAGGCGCCACTCTGGCGAGATAGTACCGTCCGCCCGTGAACCCGGCGACCACGAGTTTGCTGAACGCGTTGGTCGTAAGTGCGAGCAGGATGG
>RGWK01000123.1 GCA_010029775.1 Gammaproteobacteria bacterium | reverse complement strand
CGCAGGTTGCGCAGCGTCGCCGTTCGCGCCGGACAGGGATCATCCGGTGAGGACTCAAGTCGCTGACAGAGGCGATTGGTGACGTAGAAAATCCGATGCCCTGCTGCCGCCGCCGAACGCAGGAACTCCACGGCCCCCGGGATAGCCGTTGCAGCGGCCTCTTGCATCCATGCTTGCCACGAGGCTTCGTCGTACTCGCGCCCCTGCAGCAACTGCCGCGCTTGATAGTACGTGTTGTCGAGCACCGTCTCGTCGAGATCGACCACGACGGCCGTGGGCAGCGTCGCAAGCTGCGTGGCTGCGGCACCCCACTGCTCTGTCGCCGCACTGCCAGGCGCCGCGATCACGGTAGTGAGTCGCTCGGTGGCGAGCCGATACACCTGCAGAGTAGCCATCTCGTACTCGGTGGCTCGCTGCAGCCAAAGGGTGGCATTCAACTGTTCGCGCGCGGTCACAGGCAACGCAGGAGTGGCTGCGGGCCGTGCAACGGCCAGAGGGATAGACAGCATCCCCAAAAGGGCGACGATCAGCTTCTTCACGCAACGCTCCTGCGATCGGTACTCAAGGCGCCATGGTAAGGTGCAACATGCTTAAAGACACCATCCGCACCATCCCGGACTATCCGAAACCCGGCATCCTGTTTCGCGACATCACGACCCTGCTGGCTGATGGCGCAGCGTTCAATCAGGCGGTTGCTCAACTGACGTCACCGTGGACCGATGCTCGCGTCGGCAAGGTGGCGGGCATCGAAGCCCGAGGGTTCATCGTCGGCGCAGCCGTCGCACAGGCCTTGGGGACAGGCTTCGTGCCGATTCGCAAACGGGGAAAACTGCCCGGCGACACGGTCAGCGTCAGCTATGCACTCGAATACGGCACGGACACCATCGAGATGCACCGCGATGCCTTGCATGCCGGCGAGCGCGTATTGCTCATCGATGATCTGATCGCAACGGGCGGCACGGCGCTCGCGGCCGTTTCGCTGCTGCGCTCGGTCGAGGCAGAGGTGATTGGCGCAGGCTTCGTGATCGATCTACCCGATCTCGGCGGTGCCGCGGCACTGCGTGACACCGGCATTCTCGTGCACAGCCTCGTGGAGTTTCCGGGGCACTGACCCGATCAGGCGATCGCTGCCGCCTCGCGCAGGCTCTGGATCATCGAGGTCTTGAGCAGAAAAGCACGTGACAAGTCCGGATCGGCCGCTGCGCGCATCAGATCTGCCTGGCGCTTGCGCTGCACGTCCGGGTCGCGTGATTCCATGAGCTTTTTGTTGTTCATGGTGTGCTCCTGCACGAAGCGCACGCAGATATCACGTCGTTGCTTGGCGAACAAATCGAGCAACGGCTCGGCCGGTTCGCCATGATGAATGCGGATCAACTTGTCGCTGAGATTCCAGGCGTCGTGAATGCCGCCATTCATGCCCATGCCGCCGAGCGGGTTGTTGATGTGTGCCGAGTCTCCGGCGAGCAAGACGCGCCCGCGCCGGTAAGTCTTCGCCACGCGTTGATGCACGCGGTAGATCGTCCGGTGGATGATCTCGTAGTCCGAGTCATGCGGCGCCATGTGATGCAGCCGATCCTGGATCCAGCGATCGGACAGCCACAGGGCATCGTCCTCAATCTTCGGGTCGGTCGGGATCAGCACGCGCCAGAGCGTCGGCGTCTTGAGCAGCACCAGCCACTCTTCGGGATCGGAAACGTAGTTGACCGGCGAGAGCCGCTCGAACTTGGTCTCGAGCGGAAAGGGCGTCGACGCGACGAGAAACTTCTCGGGATACGTGAACCCTTCGAACTCGATCGCCACGGCCTTGCGAATCGCGCTGTCGGCGCCATCCGCGGCAATCAGGTAGGACCCGTGCAGAATCTTTTCAACACCGCGGTCCCACACCAGAACCTCTACACCATCGCTCGTCTGGTGCACGCCCTTGACGGAATGATTGAAGTGACACTGCGCCAGTGCGGCATGGGTGGTCTGCAATTCTTTCCACACGAGTCGCGTGTACTTCCACTGCTCGGCTTGAAGGCGGTACGGGTGACGCGTGTCGCCACGCAGCACTTCGAGATCGAATTCGGCGATCTCGCCAGTGCGTCGGTCGCGGTACTGGTAGCGACGGCACACGAGACCCTGCGCCTCGAGCGGTGCCGCCATCCCGAGTTCATCGAGCATGTCGAGTGACGGGGGGTGGAATGTGGAAGCGCGCAGTGTTTCGGGCAGCTCGGCGAGACCCTCGAGCAAGATCACCGGAATACCCGCCTGCGCGAGGCGCAGCGCCGCCGTGCAGCCAACCGGACCCGCGCCGGCAATGATGACCGGTTGAGAAATACCCACAGAACCCCCTGCCCAACTCAATGCTTCAGTATTCTACGCGAATGAACACTCGCCCCGTCCCAAGCATCGCTCGGCTGTTCCTCATCGCCTGCCTCGTGGTCGCCTCGGCGCCCTCGGTGCCACAAGAGCGCACCGAAAAACCGCCCTTGCACGGTCGGCAATGGATGGCGATCACCGGCAAGCCGCTCGGCGCCACGGCCGGTGCGCGCGTGTTCCAGCGCGGTGGCAATGCGGTGGATGCGGCCTGCGCCATGATCGCAGCCACGGCCACGATGTGGGACGTACTGCATTGGGGCGGGGAAACTCAGGCCCTCATCTGGCACCCGACGGAACGCAAGGTGATTGCCATCAATGCGCTCGGCGTCGCGCCCACCGGTGCCACACCGGAGTTTTTCAAGGCCAAGGGTCTGAAGTACCCCCCGGAGTTCGGCCCGCTCGCGGCGGTCACCCCGGGAACGCCGGGAGGCATCCTCGTCATGCTGGCCGAATACGGTCGGCTGTCGCTTGCCGAGGTCCTGGCGCCCGCGATCGAACTGGCGGATGGATATCCCATCGAGGCGCAGACGGCCACGCTGATCGAACGCAACAAAAGCAAACTCAAGGAGTGGCCGAACACCGCACGGGTCATGCTGCCCTATCTCGGGCAAGGCGCGATGCGCGACGGGCGCGAGGGTCCGGCAGCGGGGGAGATGTTTCGGCAGCCTGAACTCGCCGCGACGCTGCGTAAACTCGTCGACGCCGAAAAGCGTGCGCTGTCGCGCGGCGCCTCGCGCAAGCAAGCCATCATGGCCGCCTACGAACGCTTCTACCGAGGAGACATCGCCACGGAACTCGCCGCGGCCGTACAGGCCGAGGGCGGCCTCATCACGCGCGAGGATCTCGCACGCTGGCAAGTGAAGATCGAGGAGCCTCGCAAAGTCAATTACCGCGGCATTGACGTATACAAGCTCGACACCTGGACTCAAGGCCCGAGCCTGCTGCAATCTCTGAACATCCTTGAGAACTTCGATCTGAAGGCGATGGGCTACAACTCATCGCGTTATTTGCACACGCTCTATCAGTCGATGAATCTCGCCTTCGCCGATCGTGATTTCTACTACGGCGATCCAGCCTTCGAGCCAGTCGAACCCGTGGAGGGCCTGCTCTCCAAAGCCTATGCCAAGCAACGGGCCGCATTGATCGGCGAGCGCAACGATCCGACGATCGGGCCGGGCGACCCCTACCCATTCCAGGGTGGCAAGAATCCCTACCATTCGCTGTTGAATACACCCGCGGATCGCGCGCCTGCGCCGGCGGGTGATGCCAAACCCGCGGGCAACCGACCGTATTCCCCGGCGGGCGTGGTGCCCACCACCGATCGGAGCTACCGTACCGACGATCCGGACGGCGCCTTCTGGCGCGGTACCACGAGCGTTGTTGCCGCAGATGCTGAGGGCTGGCTGGTGTCGGTAACGCCAAGCGGTGGCTGGATCCCGGCAGTCATTGCCGGCAAGACCGGCATCGGGCTTTCACAGCGCATGCAGTCCTTTGTGCTCGATGCACGAGAAAATCCGTTCAATGTCGTGGAGCCTGGTAAACGCCCTCGCGTGACACTCACGCCGAGCCTCGCCGTTCGCGACGGCAAACCGTGGCTCGCCTTTGCCGTGCAAGGCGGCGACAGTCAGGACCAGAACCTGCTGCAGTTCTTCCTCAACGTCGCCGAGTTCGGCATGACCCCGCAGGAAGCCACGGAAGCAGCGAACATGAACAGCTTTCAGCTGCGTGACTCCTTCGGTAATCACGAGATCAGCCCGGGTCGCATGCTGCTCGATGACGAAACGCCGCGCTGGGTGCGACGTGAGTTGACCGCACGTGGCTACCGGCTGGAGTTTCAACCTCGCACCGCAGGACCCATCAACGCCATCATGCTCGATCACGAGCACGGCACGCTGTGGGGCGGCTCAGGCAATCACGGCGAGGACTACGGCATCGCTTGGTAGGTTTGCAGATCGCGCCGCAATGATCGGGAGGCCAGCGCGAAGCACGCACCGGCGAGCGGCAGGATCAATACCGTAGCGATCATCGAATTGCGCAGGCCTTCAGCGTAGGCGACTGTGCAAATGGCCTGCTCGGCAGTGGCCAGCGCCGAGATCGCTTTAGGATTGCACTCGCGCGCACTCAACAAGTCCGCATAGCCGCGCTGCTCGAGCGCTAGGGTCATGAAGCTGTCGCTCAGCAACCCCACGAGCTGCGGCCCGATACCGTTGCCGACGAGGGCGATGATGAACAGCAGAATGGCAATCGCCGAGGCGCGCGAGGATTGCGGCACCACGCCCTGACCGATCGTGTACTGGGCGCCGAGATACCCGTAGTGGAACAACCAGGCAAAGAACCAGAAGCCAAACGCACGATCGAGTTCCGTCGTCGGTTGCAACAGACCGAGCACGTAGAGTGGCACGGCCAGCACGAGCAGGATCGCTGGCAAGCCTGCGATCCAACGGACCGAGCGCCGTGTCAGCCGTTCGGTGACGACACCCGCGAGTATGGTGCCGAGTGCCCCGGCGAAACTCAGCGGCACACCGAATCGCACTGCGAACTCCGCGGGCGGGAGGCCATGTAGGCGCTGCATCATCGGCGCTTGAAACGCCGCGTAACCATAGCCAACCATGGCCACGAGCGATGCACCCGCCGTCATGTACCAGAAGCTGGGTTTCGTCGACAGCAGACGCAAGGTCATTCGAATGCCCTGCTGCTCGGGCTTCGGTGCATTGGGCGGATCTGAATACCCTCGCGGCGGCTCGCGCACCGTTAAGAGCACAACAAGCGCAAGCAGTACCCCGGGAACGCCGAGTGCGATGAACGCGAAACGCCAGCCAAAGTGTGTGCCCCAGCCTAGCGTCGTCGGTAACTCAGCGAGCCCGAACAGCCCGAGAATACGGATAATCGAATCATCGGGCAGTTGGCTAAGCGCGCCCCCCAACAAAAAAGCCAGCGCCGTACCCGCCATGACACCGGTCGAGTAGATCGACAACGCCTTTGCGCGTCCCGCGGGGCGGTAGTAGTCCGCCAGCACGGAGTTCGACGGCGGATTGCTGCCCGCTTCACCGATCGCCACGCCGATGCGGGCGATCAGCAAAAAGACGAAGCCGGTGGCGAAACCGCATATCGCGGTCATCAGCGACCACAAGCCAATACACAGCGCGATGATGACCACGCGGTTATAGCGATCGGCCGCCAGCGCAATGGGAATGCCCATGAGTGCGTAGAACAGCGCGAAGGGCGGTCCGGCGAGAAATCCGAACTGGGTATCGGTGAGGCCGAAATTTGAAATCACGGGCTGCGCCAACACGCCGAGCAAGGCCCGATCGATGAAGTTCAGGGTGTAGACCAGCGTCAACGACAGCAACACGTACCAGCGGTAGGCGCTGCTGCCGTAATCCCTGCCCTGCGCAGCCTCGTTGGCGAAAGTCACCCGCCGACTATATCGCGCCAGAAAAGAAAAACCCCGTGAACCTTGCGGCTCACGGGGCTCTCTTTGATAAGGACCCTGACGGTGACCTACTCTAGCGTTGCAACAGGCAAAACTACCATCGGCGCAGAGCGTTTTCACTTCCGAGTTCGAAATGGGATCGGGTGGTTCCCGCTCGCTATGGCCATCAGGGAATTCTTTAAATCCGGTGTTTTTTGACGTGACGCTTCGTCGCGTTCGACACAAATGTTGAGAATCGCAATTCCATCAAACCACTTGAGGTTATATGGTCAAGCCTCACGGGCAATTAGTACCGGTAAGCTGAAGTCATTACTGACCTTACACACCCGGCCTATCAACCACGTAGTCTTCGTGGGCCCTTTAGGGGAGTCGAGCTCCCAGGGAGATCTAGTCTTGGGGGGGGCTTCCCGCTTAG
>RGWK01000122.1 GCA_010029775.1 Gammaproteobacteria bacterium | reverse complement strand
CCTCGACCGATCCACGTACCGCGAATGGTCGAAGCGTCTTGAGCGGGAGGGGCGCGAAGTGCCAGGCCCGTATGAGCGGGAGCCGGATGCGAACGCCAGCATGCTCGGCGAGCGTCAATGGCAGTGGCTGGAGGGCGAGCTCCGCAAGCCCGCGGATCTGCGCATCTTCGCCTCGAGCCTGCAGGTGGTAGCCGACTTTCCTGGATGGGAGGCGTGGATCAACTACGCGCAAGATCACCAGCGGCTGGTCGAGGCCGTCCGTCGGCAGCGTGCGTCGGGTCTCGTGTGCATCAGTGGTGATACGCACTACGCCGAGTTCTCCCGCCTCGATGTGAACGTGCCATACCCGCTGTGGGACTTCACCTCGAGCGGGTTGACCGAGACCTGGCCGGTGACACCGCCTAATGCGCGACGCCAAAGTGCAGTACTGCGCGAGGCGAATTTCGGCTTGCTGCAGATCGACTGGCAGGGGTCACGCACGACGGTCTCGGTCGAAGTGCGGGACGTACGCGGTACGACGCGCTTGGCGCAAAAATTGACGCTCGCCGACCTGCAGTCTTCGCACTAAGGCTCAGACTTCCCTTAGCAACTGCACACCGCGCATCGCTTGCATCCGCTGCTCACCGGCCATCGCCGTGCTGCGTTCGCGGATCGTGCGCAGGAAGTGAAAACTGCCGGTGACCGTGTCGGGAGTGAATTGGATGCTGGTGTAGCCGCGCTGGCTGGTGTCGCTGAACGCAAGACCAGGGTTCGCCTTGCGCAATGCGGCCGCAAGCTCGCCAGGCGTAGCGCCCTTCAGTAACGACTCGAATCCGGGCGAGGTTACCGAGTGAGTGGCGAACTCGACTCCGGCAGGCTTGCCGTCGATCGACAAGTTGTTGCCCCAGGCGTTGTGGCTGTCGCCCGCGAGCACGACAAGGTTGGACGCGGCGCGCTGCGCAGCCCGCAGCACTCTGGCTCGCGCCGCGGGATATCCATCCCAACTGTCGAGGTTGTACGGCAGCTGCAGTTTCGCTGAAATTTCTGCCACCTGTGCACGTCGGCGTACTAAGTCTGAGGCGTCAGCGGAGATCCAGCGCGAGACACTCGGGGGTACGCGGATTTCGCCCATGATGATTTGCTGCGCGAGCACCTGCCAGCGTGTGCCCGCGCGCGTCGAGGCGCGCAGGCCCGATTCCAACCAACGCTCTTGATCGGCACCGAGCAACGATCGGGCGGGATCCGCCAAAGGCCCATCGCGAAACTCGGTCAGTGCGCGCTCGACATCGCGGCGTCCGCCGAGAAATCGCGCAATGTCGAGTGGCTGGTCGCGTCCCGTGATGCGCGTTTCGATTTTGAACAGCGTCAATAGATCGCCCACTTGATACGACTTCCACAGATCGTCGCTGACCGGCATCCAGTCGCGGTAGGCGCGCAACGCGGCGGTCTTGCGCTGTTCCCAATCGCCTTCGCGGTCGGGCTGGTGATTCTCGGCGCCACCGCGCCAGGCATCGTTGGCGAGCTCGTGATCGTCCCACTGCGACACGACCGGGTAAAACTGGTGCAGTCGCTGCAAGTCGGGGTCGGCGCGGTAACACGCATAGCGAAGATGGTAGTCCCCGAGACTCAGCAACTCGCCGGCAGGGTCGAGCACTCTGCCCGGTAGGATTTCCTTGGTATCGGGATAGGAGCCCTGCGGGTACTCGTAGAGGTAATCGCCCACGTGCACGATCAGATCGAGATCACTGCGCTCGCAGGCGTGCGCGTAAGCGTTGAACCAGCCGAAGCCGAGATTGGAGCAGGACATGAGTCCAAGGCCGAACCGTGCGGTTTCTCCAGCGGGTAAGGTGCGAGTCCGTCCAACCGGGCTGATGCTGCCATCGGGCGCAATAAAGCGGTAGAAATACCATCGGCCCGGTTCGAGCTGGGTCATCACCGTGCGAGCGGTGAAATCGCGCTCGACCGCGGCCAGCGCTTCGCCCGTTGCGACCACCCGAGTGAACAGCGTATCGGTGGCAATCTCGACGCGCAGGCGAGTGTCGCCGTCGGCGACGTAGCGAGTCCACAGCAGGACGCTGCCGACGTCGGGTTCGCCGCTGGCTACACCGTGCGTGAAGCCGCGGGCTTGCAGCACCGCCGCCAACGTCGGTGTGGTTATGAGTCCCGGCAGGGCCGCGAGCCCCGCACCATAGACGCCAGCCTTCAGGAGAGTTCTTCGCCGCAGGGATTTGGTTCGCATGGTTGCCAAGAATACCGAAGTTTCTGCGACTACAATGTGACCGAATGTCCATGAGTCCCGAACTGTTCGTGTTGGTCGTCGCCGCATCCGTGCTCATCGTGGGCTATGTGCTGGTCTATCCGCGATTCGCCGGCACCGATCTAACCAAACTCGCGATCAACGGTGTACTCGCCTATGGCTGCGCTGTGCTCGTTGTAGGTAGCCACTACTACGGCACCGAGCAGCGTTTTGGCGAGCCGGTGCTCGATCTCGGCTGGTTCGGCTTTACCCTGTTGACGCTGCTGCTGGTCGAGTTGCCGCTGTTCTACTGGTACGCGCGCCGTTACCGGGTGTTCACCCAGGAGTGACTCACGGCTGCTTGCCGTTGATGGGCACCTGCAGTGCGTTGCGGTCGATGGGCGCGCCCGCTTTCCACACGCCCGCGATATCGCGGACGTTGCGAATGTCGCGGGTCGGGTCGGAGTTCAGCAATACCATGTCGGCGAGTTTGCCGGGCTCGATCGAGCCGAGTTCGGCCTCGCGGCCGAGGAATATCGCGCCGTTGAGCGTGGCGATGCGCAGCGCATCGAGCGGCGGGATGCCGGCAGCGACCACAAGTTCCAGCTCGCGTAGTGCAGCCGGTGCAAACGTGCGATCGGTGCCGAGCACCAGCAACCCGCCGGCGGCGTGGATGCGTTGCAGGTTGCGAGCGGCGTACGGGTAAATCGCCGCGAACCAGTCCGGCCAGCCCAGTCTGAGATATCGCTGACGCGCCTGTTCGCGAACCTCCGGCTCGCGCGGATCGACGACTGCCCGATACTCCGGCGTGCGCAGGAAGTCGATGCCCTCGCGCATGGCGATGATCTCGTCGAACACGGCCAGCGAGGTCTGGATCGGCAGGCGCTTGGCCGCAACGAGTTCAACGAACTCGCGCGTCAGTACGCCGGTCGCAGGGACGTGCGCGAGGGTGTCGATGCCGGCCGAGATGGCGTCACGCGCCATCTGCTCGTTGGACACATGCGCGGTGGTACGCACGCCGCGTGCATGCAGATACTCGATCATCTGCCGCATCAATTCTTTGGGTAATGACTTGACGAGCGGATTGGGCCCGACACCCATGGCCTCGTAGGTGATCTTCTGCACGTCCGGCTGCAAGGCCAGCTGTGCATCGAGATCGACGATCGTCTCGGGCCAGTCGCGCACGCCGATGCCGGCGTAGCCGACGCTCCAGCTGCCGGGATAGCTCAACAGGCGGCCGGTGGCGAAGAGGCGTGGCGAGAGGATCTCGCCGCGGCGCTCGCGGTCACGCAATGCCATGATGAATTGCGGATTGTTGCCCGCGTCATAGACCGTGGTGAAGCCGTAGTAGAGGAAGCCGTGCAGGGTGCGCAAGCCGACGTCGAAATCGATCGGACGATCCGACTGCGCGCTCGAGTCGCGCCAGGCGCCGCCGCCGAGAAGATGGATGTGCACATCCATCATTCCCGGAATGAGAAACTTGCCTCGGCCATCGATCCGCGTGACCTGCCGCCCTGCTCGTAGCGGCTTCTGGCTGATCTGCACGAAGCGACCTGCCTCGATCAGCACCCACATGTCCGCTTGCGGCGCCCGACCGGTGCCGTCGATCACCGTGACGCCCTCGATGAGCAGCGCATCGCCACGCGGTGCGGCGTAGGTTGCTGGCGACGCAAGGCAGAGCCAGACACAGATCAGCATCAACGCGACATGTGTCGCTGGCGATACCGGCAATGAGTGCTCAGGCCTGCAGTTCATGTCGCACACTCGTCGTATCCGGGCGAACGCCCCGCCAGATCCAAAATGCTTCGGCAGCTTGTTCGATCAGCATGCCAAGCCCCTGCGCCACCCGGCCCGAGCCCTGCTCTCGCGCCCAGCGGGTGAAGGGCGTATCCGTGATGCCATAGCCCAGATCATAGGCGAGCGTCGCTGGGCCGAACACGGTGGCTGGTACGGGAGGCACCTTGCCCTCAAGACCCAAGGAGGTGGCGTGCAGCACGAGATCTGTAGGCCCTGCCGGGATCTGCTCGAAGCTGCCGGCGCGCAGCATGCAGCCATCCCCCGCCTCAGCAGCGAAGTCGTGTGCGAGTTGCTGCGCGCGCTCGGCCGATCGATTGGCAATGAATACCGAGGCCGGACGCTGTGCCAGCAAGGGAGCGAGGATGCCGCGCGTCGCGCCGCCTGCGCCGAGTATCAACACAGAGGCTCCGGCGAGAGGTGTCTCGAGACGCTGTAGATCCGCCAGCAGCCCGGCACCGTCGGTATTATCGCCTTCGATGATGCCATCGCTGCAGCGGCGCAGCGTGTTGACTGCCCCGGCGAGTCGCGCGCGCGTCGTCAGCCGATCGGCAAAGCGGGCTGCGGCTTCCTTGTGCGGCAGTGTGACATTGAGTCCGCAGCCGCCACGCTCAAAGAATTCCCGCAGTTGCTGCGCGAACTCCTCGGGCTTCACATCGTAGCGTTCGTAGATCATGTTCTGTCCAGTCGCGGCAGCGAACTGCGCGTGGATGAACGGTGATTTGCTGTGTGCTATCGGATGCCCGACCACGCCATAGCGGTCAGGTGACGGCATGCTGGGCGAGTCGGTGGCGCTCATGGTGCCGAGGTTACCGCAAGACTCTCGCGTACGAGCCAGCCGCCGGTACGCGCAGGGTCGAGTGCACGATGCAGTTCCGGCAGCCAGAGTCGCATCTGCTCTGCAACCAGATAGGGCGGATTGGCGATCAGCAGCCCCGAGCCGTTGAGCCCGGCGCGGTTGTCCCGCGGATGGACCCAAAGTTCAGTGACGAGGCAGGGAATGGCGGCACCGCCGGCTGCTGTCGGCCACTGCAGTGCGAGTCGCTCCAGCCACTGGTCGGTGTCTCGTCCATGCTTGATCGGGTACCAGATCATCACCACGGCGTTGGCGAGTCGTCGCAGCGTTTCGTTGAGGGCGCGTTGTACGGCGCGAAAGTCGGCGGCAGTCTCCTCGTACGGCGGGTCGATCAGTACGAGTGCGCGCCGCTCACGAGGTGGCAGCCAGTTTGCGAGTCGAAGGAATCCGTCGGCGCACTCCACCGTGGCGTGCTTACCCACGGCGGCGCGCAGCGCCGCATGTTCGCTGGGCTGCGTTTCGATGAACACGGCGCGATCCTGCGGGCGCAGGGCGTGCAGACCGAGCAGTGGCGAGCCCGGATAGCAACGACGGTCACGGCGTTCGCTGCGGATGTGCTGCACGATGCCAAGGTAGTCGGCGAGCTCCGTGGCTGCAGGTCGATCTGCGTCAGTCAGGAACGCTTCGAGGCGCGTGATGCCTGTGGCAGCCTCGTTACCTTTGCGTGCGTCCGCATCGCCGAGATCGTAAAGACCGCGTCCGGCATGGGTATCGAGCAGCAGGAATCCCGTGTCTTTACGCGCCAGCCCCCGCAGCAGCGCGAGCAGCGTCACGTGCTTATGCACGTCCGCAAAATTGCCGGCGTGGAAGGCGTGGCGGTATTTCACCGGCCCGCGTCAGGACGCGTCGGTACCGCCCGCGGCGGCGGTTTTGCGGTTGGTAGCGGCCTTCGCTTTGCCTTTGCTCTTGGCCTTTTTCTTTGCCTTGGCTTTGGCTTTTGCTTTCGGCTTTGCGGGTGCGGCGGGTGCGTCTGTGGTAGCCGTCGCGCCGGCAGGCTTGGTTGCTGCCTTTTTCGCCGTCTTGGCCGGCGTTTTCTTGCCGAAACGGCCTCGTCCCGGGCGCTGTGGCGCCGCGGCGAGCAGCGCGCGACACTCCTCCAACGTCAACGTCTTCGGGTCTCGTTCTTTGGGAATGCGCGCGTTGCGCTGCTTGTCGGTGATGTAGGGGCCATAGCGGCCGTTGAGCACTTGGATATCGTCGATGCCGAAGTCCTGGATGATGCGGTTGGCATCGGCGAGCTTTTTTGCGGCCACGACTTCGCAGGCGCGTTCGAGCGTGATCGTGTACGGATCGTCTTCGGCCTTCAGCGAGGCGTACTTGCTGCCGAATTTGACGTAGGGGCCGAAGCGGCCAATGTTCGCTTCGAGCGGTTCGCCCTCGGGC
>RGWK01000121.1 GCA_010029775.1 Gammaproteobacteria bacterium | reverse complement strand
CTCGTCGAGTGTCTGATCAAGGCCGACTACACCGTCTACCTGATGTTCACCAAGGCGGCGCAAATCGTGGTCGGCTCCGAGACCGACTGCAAGTTGCCAGGGCGCACGGCCGAGCAGACGCGCTATCTGTCGTCGCTCTACGGGGCTCGCGAGGGTCAACTGCGGGTTTTCGGTGACGAGGAGTGGACCTCGCCTGTCGCGAGCGGCTCCGGTGCGCCGCGGCGCATGGTGGTGTGCCCGGCCAGCATGGCCACCGTCTCGGCGATCGCCACCGGCGCGAGCGAGAATCTGCTCGAGCGAGCGGCCGATGTCGTCATCAAGGAAGGCGGCCATCTCGTCATCGTGCCGCGCGAGACCCCGTTCTCCGCGATACACCTCGAGAACATGCTCAAACTGTCGCGGCTCGGTGTGACCATCCTGCCGGCCAACCCGGGTTTCTACAATCAGCCGACGCAGGTCGCCGAGCTCGTCGATTTCATTGTTGCGCGTATTCTCGATCAGCTCGAAGTCGAGCATCAGCTGATGAAGCGTTGGGGGCGCGGCACTTGAGCGAAACGTTCGAGTTGCCGCTCTTTCCGCTCAATACCGTGCTCTTTCCGCGCGGTCCGTTGCCGCTGCGCATCTTCGAGACTCGCTACGTCGATATGGTCAAGCGCTGCATGCGCGAAGGTTCCTGCTTCGGAGTCGTGCTGGTGCAGGGTGGCGGCGAGACCGGACCGGTCGCAGGCTACAGCGATGTCGGCACCACGGCACGCATCGTCGATTTCAATCTTTTGCCCGACAATCTGCTTGGCATTACTTGCCGCGGCGAGCGGCGGTTTCGCGTGCTGCGGCGCTGGCGTGCCGCCGATGGATTGAACATGGGCGAGGTGGAGTGGGTCGATCCGGCGCCGGCTGCGCTGCAGGCCGTGCCGTTGCCCGCTGAACATCGACACCTCGCTGATCTGCTGCGCAAGGTGTTGCCGGAGCTCGGTGGTATTTACGAGGGCATCGAGCCGCGACTCGACGATGCCGAGTGGGTGGGGGCGCGCCTCGTCGAGATCCTGCCGATCAATCTCGCCGACAAACAGCGCTGTCTCGAGTTGCTCGATCCGCTCGAGCGTATCGAGCTTATTTCGCCGCTGATTCGCCGCGCAGGCGAAGAGACGGACTGACCCGCGCGTAGTACCACCACAGCACGCTGCCTATCACCAGCGTCCAGCCGAGCACCAACCAGCCGACCACGCCGTCGAACTCCGAGAGCAGCATGCGCCACGGATGTTGCGTCTGCGGCTGCGAGGATTCGCGCAGGAAGGCGATGATCCACACCCAGCCGGCATGCAGGCCGAGGCAGGCGGCGATATTGCCCGTCAGATGCCGCACCATGCCGAGCAGCACCCCCACCGCGAAGAGGGCAAGGAAGGCGTCAATGATGTCGAGGGGCGTCGCGAAATCCGCCAGCGTGCCAAGCACGTGACGCAGACCGCTGTCGGGGCCGAGCTCTTCGAGCGGAATGCGGTACCGGCCGACGAAATGCACCGCTGCATACAGCAGCGAGGTGAGCAGGACGGCAGGCCAGACACCCGATTCGCGTGCGATGCCGGTGTGCATGGCGCCGCGCATGAAGGTCTCTTCGATCAGTGCCACCGCAATGCCGCTCGCCAGTCCGCTGAAGGCGAGTCGCAGCAACCAGCCGGAGTCGATCACCAGTTGCGGCCGCAGCTCGCGCAGATCGAGCGCAAACATGATGAGCGCAATCGGCAGCAGGGTGGCGACACCGAGGGCGAGGCCGATTGCTGCTTCGCGCAGGAACTGCTTGCGCGGCAGCCCGTAGCCGAGGCTTGCGCGATCGGCCAAACGCATACGCCGCGCCACGAGGATGAAGCCGATGAGCAACACCAGCATGCCGAGCCGGTTGGCGACACGGTGAAACTTGACGTTGAACTCCGGCGTCAGCCACTCGTACACGGGCCAGGCGAAGAGGGCCATGCAGGCGAAGCCGACCACGAACAGACCAATGAATACTGCGAATGCGCGCATTAGGGGTGCTCTCTCGTTGCAGTGTCTGTGGTAAGGCGCCGGGTCTTGTAGCCGGCGCGTTGTAGCAGGGCGGGCACGCCTTGCTCGCCCACAAGGTGCAGCGCACCAACGAGCACGAGCCGCGGTGGCGAGGTTGGCGGCCACGCGCGGATCTGCGACACCCAGCGCCGATTACGCTCGACGAGCAGCGCCGTATAGAGTTCGGGCATCTGCCGGTAGCCTTCGAGCAGCAGCGCCTCGAGACGCGGCAGATCGCCGGCTCGCCAGGCCGCATCGAGCTCGTCGATCATCTGCGGCAGCTCCTGCAACTCCTCGAGAGTCAGATCGAGCATCTGCCGCTGCACGTTCATGTCGAGTCCATCGAGCATCGCGATCTGCATCTCCGCCGTCTCGAGCCCACTGATCGACTTGCCATCGCGCCGGGCGCGCTCGGTCAACTGCTGCTCCACGCCAGCGGCGGGGGAGTAGCCCTGGCGCGCAAAGCCCGCCTGGGTGAGCAACAGCGCAAGCCCCCAGGGCTCGAAGCGGCTGGCGCGTTCGGCATCAAAGCCCGCCTCGGCGAGGGCAACCTGCACGGCGCTCCAGCGGGCCTCGCCCAGCAGCGCCGGCAGCGAAGCCTCGGGGGCAAGTTGCGCGGCGGCCAGCAGGCGCGTGCCGGCGCGGGCGGCATCGTCATCATCGGTATCGATTTCCATGACGATCGAAGCGGAATCGCGGTAGGCGCGCTCGAGAGGCGTCGGCAGTTCGGCGCGTTCGGCGTGAAGCAGGTGCATGGACCCGGCGAGATAGAAACGGCCATTCGGGCCGTCGACCTGATACACGAGCCCGGCTCCAGCAGCGTCGGCTAGGGCCGCGAAGAGGGTCGCGCCAGCGACGCACAACCACAATGTGAGGCGTGGCGATATCGCTGTGCGGATCGTCGGCAAGACGAGTATCCGTGATCCACAAAAGCGAACGGCGGCCATGACGCGCATCGTAGCGCCATGGCCGCCGTCGTGTCAGATCAGCCGATTAGTAGCGGTAGGCCTCGGGCTTGTACGGACCCTGCTTCTCGACGCCGATGTAGCGCGCTTGCTGGTCCGTGAGCTCGGTGAGTTGGGCGCCGAGCTTCTTCAGCTGCAGACGGGCGACCTTCTCGTCGAGGTGCTTCGGCAGCACGTACACGCCGACCGGATACTTCTCGTGGTTCGCCCACAGTTCGATCTGCGCGATCGTCTGGTTGGCGAACGAGGAGGACATGACGTAGCTCGGGTGGCCCGTGCCGCAGCCGAGATTCACGAGCCGGCCCTCGGCGAGCAGCGTAATGCGCTTGCCGTCCGGGAAGATCACGTGGTCGACCTGTGGCTTGATGTTTTCCCACGTGCACTGCTTCAGCGAGGCGCAGTCGATCTCGTTGTCGAAGTGGCCGATGTTGCAGACGATGGCCTGATCCTTCATCGCCTTCATGTGTTCGAAGGTGATGACGTGGAAGTTGCCGGTGGCGGTGACGAAAATGTCAGCCTTGTCGGCGGCGTACTCCATGGTCACAACTCGGTAGCCTTCCATCGCGGCCTGCAGCGCGCAGATCGGGTCGCACTCGGTGACCCACACTTGCGCCGACAGCGCCCGCAGCGCCTGAGCCGAGCCCTTGCCCACATCGCCGTAACCGCAGACCACCGCAACCTTGCCGGCGATCATGACGTCCGTGGCGCGCTTGATGGCATCGACGAGCGACTCGCGGCAACCGTAGAGGTTGTCGAATTTCGACTTGGTGACGGCATCGTTGACGTTGATGGCCGGGAAGGCGAGGGCGCCATCCTTGGCCATCTGATACAGGCGCTTCACGCCGGTGGTGGTCTCCTCGGTCACGCCGCGGATGTGCTTGATGCGCGTGGAGTACCACTTCGGATCGCGCTTGAGCGTCTCCTTGATGGAGGCGAACAGACACTCTTCCTCTTCGCTGCCCGGGTGGGAGAGCACTGAGAGATCCTGCTCGGCCTTGGTGCCCAGATGCAGCAGCAACGTGGCATCGCCGCCGTCATCGAGGATCATGTTCGAGTATCCGCCGTCCTGCCATTCGAAGATACGGTGGGTGAAATCCCAGTACTCCTTCAGCGACTCGCCCTTATAGGCGAACACCGGCGTGCCGTTGACAGCGATCGCGGCGGCGGCGTGGTCCTGCGTCGAGAAGATGTTGCACGAGGCCCAGCGCACCTGCGCACCGAGCGCCTGCAGCGTCTCGATGAGCACGGCCGTTTGGATGGTCATGTGCAGCGAACCGGTGATGCGCGCGCCGCGCAGCGGCTGCGTCGGGGCGAACTCCTCGCGGATCGCCATGAGACCCGGCATCTCCGTCTCGGCGATGCGGATTTCCTTGCGTCCCCACTCAGCGAGGGACAGATCGGCAACGTGAAAATCGCCCTTGCCGGGCGCCGGCTTGATAACAGCGTTCATTTTGGCTCCGTTAATCTTTGGTTGAAGATTGACGGGCGCCGTTCGAACAAAAACACCGCGGTGCGAGCCTGGCATCGGCCAACCCGATGCTGCAGCGCCCCTCGCTCCTGCGGCCGCGGATTATAGCGGGGTCAGCGGCGCTTTGCTCCGGCTTTCAGGCCGGCATCGGCCGCAAGAGCCGCCGCCTTGTCAGTGCGCTCCCAGGTGAAATCGCGATCCTCCCGGCCGAAGTGGCCGTAGGCCGCCGTCTTGCGGTAGATCGGCCGGGCAAGTTGCAGCATTTCGCGCAGGCCGTAGGGCGTGAGGTCGAAGTGCCGGGCCACGAGCTGGGTGAGCTTTTCGCGCGAGACCTTGCCGGTGCCGAAGGTCTCGACCATCACCGAGGTGGGCTCGGCCACACCGATGGCGTAGGAGACCTGCACTTCACAGCGGTCCGCGAGGCCTGCAGCGACGATGTTTTTGGCCACGTAGCGCGCGGCGTAAGCGGCCGAGCGGTCGACCTTGGAGGGGTCCTTGCCCGAGAACGCGCCGCCGCCGTGACGGGCGAAACCGCCGTAGGTGTCGACGATGATCTTGCGGCCGGTCAGACCGCAGTCACCCACTGGGCCGCCGATGACGAAGCGACCGGTCGGGTTGATGTGGAACTTGGTGCCCTTGTGCAGCCACTTCTTGGGCAGCACCGGCAGCAGGATCTCTTCGGTGACGGCCTCGCGAAGCTTCTTGGTGGATACATCGTCGCTGTGCTGCGTCGAGAGCACCACCGCCTCGATGGCAACCGGACGATCGTTCTCGTAGCGCAGCGTGACCTGGCTCTTGGCGTCCGGGCGCAGCCACGGCAGCTTGCCCTGCTTGCGGATCTTCGCCTGACGCTCGACGAGACGGTGCGAAAGCGTGATGGCCGCGGGCATGAGCACGTCGGTTTCGTTGGTGGCAAAGCCAAACATCAGGCCCTGATCGCCTGCGCCCTGCTTGCGCGGATCGCCGCGATCGACGCCCTGCGCGATGTCCGCCGACTGCTTGCCGATGACGTTAAGCACGCCGCAGGAGGCGCCATCAAAGCCCATCTCCGAGGAGTTGTAGCCGATACCGAGCACGGTTTCGCGCACGATGCCTTCGATGTCGACCCAAGCGTTGGTGGTGACCTCGCCCGCGACGATCGCGACGCCCGTCTTGACCAGCGTTTCGACGGCGACACGGCAGCGCTTGTCCTCCTTCAGGATGGCATCGAGGATGGCATCGGAGATCTGGTCTGCGACCTTGTCCGGATGACCTTCGGAGACCGACTCGGAGGTAAACAGGTAGCTGTTGGCCATGGCGTACTCGAATCACGCTGCTGAAAAGGGGCGCAGATTATAGCCACGTCGCAACGCCGCCAGCTCGCCAATGCCATCCGGGCCCTCTCCATGGATGCGGTGCAGAAAGCGGCCTCCGGACATCCCGGTGCGCCGATGGGCATGGCCGACATCGCCGAAGTGCTGTGGCGCGACGTCATGCAGTACAACCCGGCCAATCCGCGTTGGGCGAACCGTGACCGTTTCGTGCTCTCGAACGGCCATGCCTCGATGCTGCTGTATTCGGTGCTGCATCTGACCGGGCATCCGCTCTCGCTGCAGGACATCAAAGATTTCCGCCAGTTGGGTTCGCGTACGGCAGGGCACCCCGAGCGCGATCTTGATGTCGGCATCGAAACCACCACGGGTCCGCTCGGCCAGGGCGTTGCCACAGCGGTCGGCATGGCACTGGCGGAGAAGCTGCTCGCCGCCGAGTTCAATCGCGACGGGCACGGCATCGTCGATCATCACACCTACGTGTTTCTCGGTGATGGCTGCATCATGGAGGGCATCTCCCACGAAGCGGCATCGCTCGCGGGTACGCTTGGCCTCGGCAAGCTCATCTGCGTGTACGACGACAACGGCATCTCCATCGACGGTGCGGTC
>RGWK01000013.1 GCA_010029775.1 Gammaproteobacteria bacterium | reverse complement strand
ACCTGGTATCGCCCCGATGCCGACCCGCAGGTCTGTCGCGCGCAGCAGGATTTCACGCAGCGCATCGGCGAAGCCTGCGCCCGCTACGATTTGCCGTTTGTGTTCGAACTGCTGGTATACCCGCTTGCTCGCGATGCGGAACAAACGCGCGATTACATCGAAATGCGCAGCAAGCACCCCGAACTCGTGCTTGAGAGCGTGCGTACCTTTGCCGATCCCAAGTACGGCGTGGATCTGTTCAAGCTAGAGAGTCCGCTGGCGGCCGCCGATGTACCGGGTGTCGGCGCACCGGGATGGGAGGACGCACAACGGTGGTTCGATGCGCTGGGTGCTGCAGCGGGTCGGCCGTGGGTGATGCTCTCGGCCGGTGCGGGCATGGAAGAGTTCCGTCGGGTGCTCTCGCATGCGTACCGTGCTGGAGCGAGCGGCTATCTGGCAGGCCGTGCCATCTGGCTCAAGGCGTTCGAGCATTTCCCCGATTGGGATGCGATCCGCAGCGGCTTGCGTGGCGAAGCCACCGATTACATGCGTTCCTTGAACTCCATGACGGATGCGGCCGCGACGCCGTGGCTGCAGCATGCCGCCTATGGCGCTAACGGGGCGCATATCGAGCCGCCGACCGCGGAGTTCCGCCACGTTTATCAGGGATTTGGAGGCTGATGTCATGCTGACGTTCGGGGTTGCCGCACTCGCTCGGCCCACATTTGATGTGCCCTTTGCCGAGGACATGAAAAACCGCGCTTTCGCCGCACTGGAAGCGGCCGGCATTCGCACGGTTGGCCCGCGCGAGTTGTTGTTTGATCGCGATGCGGCCGAGCGCGCCGTGAACGAGATCCAGGCTGCCGGTCCCATCGACCTGCTGCTGATCCTCCAGGTGACGTTCACCGATGCCAGTATGACCGTGAAGCTGGCGCGCGAAGCGCGTACACCGCTCGCCATCTGGGCAGTACCCGAGCCGCGCATCGGTGGACGGCTGCGTTTGAACGCCTACTGCGGTCTGAATCTGGCGGCTCACGCGCTGGGCCGAGCCGGCATTGCACACGGCTCGTTGTACGCGGATCCCGCCGACGCAGGACTCGATGTGCAACTGCGTGCTTTGGCGCGCGACTATGCTGTTCCTGCCTCCAAGGCGGCACCCGCTCCGGCGCCTGTGGGCGCGAGCGAGCGTGCCGTGGATCGTGTGCTCGGGGCGTTGGCGGATTCGCGAATTACGGTAGTAGGCAAGCACCCGGACGGGTTCGATACCTGCGAGTTTGATCCGGAGCTGCTCACGCGACTGGCCAATATCCGTATCGAGCAGGTGCAACTCGGTGAGCTGTTCGAGCGGGCCCGTGGCATCGATGCCAATCGCGTGGCCTCAGTCAAAGAAAGCGCAGAGGCTCAGGTATCCGGACTCGGCGAGGTGGACGCCACCCAACTGGATCGATCATTCCGCGTGTTCTGCGCACTTGAAGACGTACAGCGCGATACCGGTGCGCGAGGCCTCGCCGTGCGTTGCTGGCCCGAGATGTTCACCGAGTATGGCTGTGCCGCCTGCGGGCCGATGGCCATGATGAACCAAAAGAAAGTGCCTTCGGCCTGCGAAGCCGACGTCAACGGTTCGTTGACACAGTTGATCCTGCAGGAACTTGCCGGAGAGCCGGCGTGGATGGCTGATCTTGTCGACATCACGGCTGCCGACAATACGGCCGTGCTGTGGCACTGCGGTCTTGCGCCGCTGTCGATGTGCGATCCGCAGTTCAAGCCCGAGGCAACCATACACACCAATCGACGGATGCCGCTGCTGCATCAGTTTCCGATCAAACCCGGTCGCATCACGCTGGCGCGCCTGTCGCGGTCGCGCAATGCACTGAAGCTTGTGATCGCGGGAGCGGAGGTGGTGCGCGCGCCGATGGCGTTCACCGGTTGCTCGGGTACCGTGCGTTTCGATGCTCCGGCGAGCGAGGTCAGTGCGCGCATACTCGATGAGGCGTTGGAACATCACTTTGCCCTCGCTTACGGCGATCATCGTGATGCACTACGCGCGCTCGCCGCGCGCTGGCAGGTTCCGGTGTTCGAACTCGCCTGACGGAGTACCTGCGTGACCGCTCCCGTCTCCGAACCCAATCTTGTGGATCCCGTCGCCCCCAATTGGGGACGCATGGCACCGGCTGTCGTTACGGCGCCCCCTCGCCTCGAAGGTTCGATGCTTACGGTTCCGACCTCGCTCGGCGAGCTGCGGATTACCTTGCACGAATTCGGGTTGCGTCTGCGCAGTGCAGAGGACGTGCGCGATTACGGCATTCTGTGCGGATCGACTGCAGCGCTGCCGATGGTTCTGCGCAAGCAGGGTGAGGGTGATTCGAGCGCCTCGTGCCTGGAGGCGACAACGGCGGATGGTCATCGACTGAGCCTGACGATCAGCCACTCACCGTTCGCCTTCGAGTTGCAGCGCGATGGGCGGCGTGTGCAGGGCTCGCCGAGTGACGGACACTTCGTGCGCCGGTTTCGGCTGCCGCCGCTCGCGCGGCATGCGGATCGCTGGCTATTGACGTTGGAACTCGGGGCCTCGACGCCCGTGTACGGGCTCGGCGAAAAATCTGGCCGCCTCGACAAACGTGGTCAGTTGATCCGTTCCTACAACCGTGACGCGCTCGGCCTGAATGCCGAGTGGAGTTACAAGAACGTGCCGTTTGCCTGGAGTCCGGAGGGCTGGGGCAGTTTCGTGCACACGCCGCAACCGGTGACGCATGGCGTTGGCTACGGCCCATGGTCGCAGCGTGCCTATGTCATGTGGCTCGAAGATCCGGCACTCGATGTCTTTATTTTCACCGGCGCAAGCGGTGCCGCGCAGCTTGCGCAGTACACCGAACTCACCGGTCGCGCACCCGTGCCACCTGAGTGGAGTCTCGGCGTTATTTTGTCGAAGGCGTATTACAAAGATGCCGAAGAAATCCTCGCCGTAGCGCGCGAAGTGCGGCGGCGCGAGATGCCCTGCGAGGTCATCACCTTTGATGGTCGTGCCTGGCAGGACACCGATACACGCTTTGCGTTCGAGTGGTGCCCAAAGCGCTACCCGGATCCAAGGCCCACCATCGAAGCCCTGCGCGCCCTCGGCTTTCGCATTTGTGTCTGGGAGTACCCGTTGATTTCGGTCAAGAATCCCCGCTTCGCCGAGCTCGCCGCGCGCGGGTGGCTGCTACGCGATGCGCGGAGCGGCGAAGCGTATCGCTATGCCTGGGATCCCGAGCCCTTCGGCGCCGTGCTCACGCAACTCCCCGAATCCGGTCTGCTCGATTTCACGCACCCGGAGGCCTACGCGTGGTGGCGTGATCAGCACCGCGAGCTCTTTGAACTCGGCATCGACATGATCAAGGCCGATTTCGGTGAACAGATCGAGCCGCACATGTTGGCGAGTGATGGCTCGCAGGGTGATGCGCTGCACAACATCTATGCGCTGCTCTACAACCGCTGCGTCTATGAGGCGGCCGAGAAGTACTCGCGCCATGGTGCGTTCCTGTTCAGTCGTGCCGGATGGTCGGGCTCACAGCGCTACCCCTCGCAGTGGGGCGGTGATCCGCAGGCGGACTGGGGCGGGCTGGCCGGCAACCTGCGCAGCGGTTTGAGTTGGGGACTCACCGGAGCGCCGTTCTACGCTACCGATGTCGGGGGCTTCTACGGCGATCAGCGCGATCCGGTGCTGTATGTGCGCTGGTTGCAGGCGGCGATCTTCTCCGCGCATCTACGCCTGCACGGCATTGGTCCGCGAGAGCCCTGGAGTTACGGTGCCGAGGCGGAGGCATTGGCCCGCGAGGCGCTGGCCTTGCGCGAACGCTTGCGGCCTTATCTTCAGGGCGTTGTGGCCGAGGCTGCGCGAACGGGACTACCCGTGCAGCGGCCGATGGTGCTGGCTTGCCCGGAGGACCGGGCCGCCTGGGCGTTCGAGGATCAGTTCTTCTTTGGCGAGCATCTGCTCGTCGCGCCATGCCTTGAGGCCTCCGGAGAGGTCACCGTTTACCTGCCGGCAGGCGAGTGGCGCTGGTTGGTCGACGGTCAGGCGATCGAGGGTGGGCGAGTGCATCGTCTGCAACTGCCCCTCAACCGGGTCGCGGCCTTTGTTCGTGCCGGGCGCACGATCATCTAGTCCAATGTCTTATATAAGGGTTGTAAGACATACCAATCTTTGTTAGCGTCATGACGCAAAGCACCACAGGCCGTGGTGCGCGTACAACAACCAGGGGACTCAACGATGTCGACCAGCAAGACCCTCATTGCCAAAGCCGTGGCCGTGGCCTGCGCTGCCCTGATGCCTTGGGCCGCCGTGGCGCAGAGCGGTGCCGACGCCCGCCTTGATGAAATCGTCGTGACTGCGCAGAAGCGCGAACAGAAACTGCAGGACGTGCCCATTGCCGTGTCCGTGGTGAGCGGTGCGCTCGCCGAATCCACCGGCGGCTTCAACGTCGAAGGCCTGCGTGCGCTGGTCCCGTCGCTCAACATCCGCAAGACCAACACCTCGCTGAACCAGTCCTTGTTCCTGCGCGGCGTCGGCACCATCAACTTTGCGATCGCCGCCCAGCCTAGCGTCGCCACCGTCCTCGACGGAGTGGTGCTCTCCTCGGCGGGTGAAGCCTTCGGTGACCTCTACGACATTGAGCGCGTCGAAGTTCTGCGCGGTCCGCAGGGTACCCTGTTCGGCAAGAACGCCTCGGCGGGTGTCGTCAACATCGTCTCCAAGCGTCCGGGCGGCGGCAACGCCGGCTACGTGGATATCGGCTGGTACGAAGACAACGAGGTGCGCATCAAGGGCGCTTTCGACACGTCGGTGTCGGAGAACGTGCGCTCGCGAACCACGGTGATGATGAGCGAGTTTGACGGCTACATCAAAAATATCTCCGGCACGGCAGCCGGCGGCGATCTGAACGGTTACGACCGTCGCGGTGTGCGCACGATGTGGGAGTTCGGCAGCGATGCCAATCTCTGGACGTTCACGGGCGACTATCGCAAATCCACTGACAACTGCTGCGTTGAAGTCATCGGCACCGCGCCAACGGGTGTCAATGCGGCTGCCTACGCCGCGATCTACAGCGGACTCGTTTTCGCCGGCGATGATACCCGCCAGGTGAAGCAAGACTTGCAGATGAAGTCCATCGAAGAGGCGTGGGGCCTGTCGCTGCAGGGCGACATCGAGACCGGCCTCGGCAACGTCACCACGATCACGGCCTACCGCACTTGGGATGCCACCGAAATCCGCGAAGGCGACTGGATCGATACACCGGCTCCGTATGTCGGCAACGCATTCGCCCAGCTACACGACTTCGGTCCGCAGAAGACCAAGACGTTCTCGCAGGAAGTGCGTATCGCCTCCAAGGGTGGCGGCATGGTCGACTATGTCGCCGGCCTCTACTACTCGAAGACCGATTCTGAGCGTTTCTTCCAGCGCAACATCTTCAACTGCACGGCGAGCACTCTCGCGGTAGATGCAACGGGGCAGCGGCCCTGCCGCTCCGGCGCCTCGACCTACGTGAGCACGTTCTCCAACGCGACTTTCGGCGCCGACTTCAAAAATCTCGCCGCGTTCGCCGATGGCACCTGGAACGTGCTCGACGATTTCCGCGTGATTGCGGGCCTGCGCTGGACCCAAGACGATCTCAGCTACTACCACGATCGCGTGCCCACCACGTTTGCAGGCCAGCCCGGCATTCGTACCGACTTGTCAGGGTTCCGTGGCAGCAACAAATCCGACAACGTATCGGGTCGCGCTGGCGTTCAGTTCGACGTGAACGACGACATGATGGTGTACGCCTCCTACGCTCGCGGCTATAAGGGGCCGGCGTACAACGTGTTTTTCAACATGACGGTCAACAACACGCCGGTTATCGAGGCGGAAACGGCCGATTCGTTCGAGGCGGGTCTTAAGAGCACTCTGCTCGATGGTCGTATGCTGCTGAACGCCGCCGTGTACAACGCCAAGTACGACGACTTTCAGGCCAACAACTTCCTGTTCTTGAACGGCACGCTGATTACCACGCTGACCAATGCGGGCGAGGTGTCCTCGAAGGGCGTCGAAATCGACGTGCAGGTCAAGCCGACCGACATGCTGACGTTGGGCGGCGGCGTTTCTTACAACGACGCCAAGGTCGACAGTTTCTTCACGCCGCCGGGTCAGACTTCCACGGTTCGCGCAGGCACCAAGCTGCCGCTCGCCCCGGAGTGGAAGGCTTCGCTGGTGGGTGAGATGGCGATTCCGGTGGGCAACTACACGCTCTCGCCGAACGTGGTGGTCGCGTACCAGAGCGAGAGTTTCTCGGATCTCAATGAGCCTGCTGCATTGCGTATCCCGGGGTACACCACGGTCGATCTGAGCTTGGCGCTGACGAGCCCGAACGATCGCTTTCGCGTGGCGCTGGTCGGCCGCAACCTGACGGATGAGTCCTACACGGTGCTGAGGACCGCTGGCGGTCCTGGCGGTTCGCCCCGTCTGCAGATCCCGCGCGACGCCGATCGTTACTTCGGCATCCAGGCCCGGTTCAACTTCGGCAGCAAGTAAGATGGGGCGGTGTTGAACCGACTCCTGTCTGCCGCCGCGCGCGGCCTCGAAACGGTGAACGCCCCCATCGCAAGATGGGGGCTTTCCATTTCTGCCTTCCTGCTTGCGCTGATGCTCGCGGTCGCGCTGGCGCAGATCGTGTCACGGGGCCTGTTCAACCACACGCTGGATTGGGCCGAGGAGGCCGCGCGGATGGCGCTCGTCTGGTCGGCGTTACTGGCCGCGCCGATGGGCTATCGCGCAACGGGGCATGTCGCCATCACGGCCTTCATCGAGGGGCTGCCGCGAAGGGCCTTGCTGCTCGTTGGCATCGTGGTGAACTTGCTCGTGTGCTGGATATGCGTGATGTTCCTGCGCGAAAGCGTCGACTTCGTCGCGCGTGGCGCAACCATCGTGGCCACCGCGCTGCCGCTGCGAATGGCCTGGATCTACGCCGTGCTGCCGATTTCGCTGCTCGCACTCACACTTGTTTCACTTGAGGTTTGTGCACGATTGGCGCTAGCACTCCGCGGTGTGCGTGAGGTTGGCGTGCTTGTCGGCGTTGTTCCGGTGCTGCAGCAGGATCTGGAGCACTGAGTCGTGTCGATTGCCTTCTTCTGGATCTTCGTCCTGTTGTTGGCTTTTGGCACCCCGGTCTTCTTTGCCTTGTTACTTGGGCCAGGACTGAGTCTGCTGCTCGATGGCGAGACGCAGTACTTCCCGGCCTTGTTGGCCCGCTTCTACAACGGTATCGACAGCTTCCCGCTGCTCGCCGTACCGTTCTTCATTCTCGCGGGCGAAATCATGAATGCTGGCGGCATCACCGCATCCATCGTACGTTTCGCGCAATCGCTGGTGGGTCACGTGAGAGGCGGCCTCGCGCAGGTGAACGTCCTCTCCTCAATGATCTTCGCCGGCATCTCCGGCTCTGCGGTTGCCGATGCCTCGGCCATCGGCAAGATGCTGATCCCGTCAATGGAGAAAGAAGGCTATCCACGTCCGTTTGCCGCAGCGGTCACGGCCGCAGCAGCCGTGGTCGGGCCGATCATCCCTCCCTCGGGCATCATGGTGCTCTACGGTTTCGTCATGAACGTATCGGTCGGCGCGCTGTTCGCAGCGGGCGTCGTCCCTGGCATCCTGATCGGGCTTGGGTTGATGGGCACGATTCGAGTGCTCGCCAATCGATACCAGTTGCCGGCGTCAAAACCGCGCGCCAGTTGGTCTGAGCGAGGCGCAGCGCTTCGTGCCGCATGGCTCGCCTTGCTGCTGCCCGTGATCCTGCTCGGTGGCATGTTGAGCGGCGTCTTCACGGCCACCGAAGCGGCCGCGGTGGCGGTCGCGTATGCGCTGTTCGTCACAGTGTTCGTGATGCGCAAGGCGCGAGGTGCCGAGTTGGCTACCATCTTCCGCAACACGGCGCTGCAATCGGGCGTGATTTTGCTGCTGGTTGGCGCCGCGGTGACGCTCGGTTGGCTCGTGACGGTGTCAGGATTGGCCAAGGGCATCGCCGACAGTCTGCTGTCGATCACCGACAACGTCGCGGGTCTGCTCTTTCTCGTCAACATCCTGCTCTTCATCGTCGGCATGTTCCTCGACGCCGGCCCTGCGATCCTGATACTCGGGCCGGTCTTGTCGCCGGTGTTTATCGAGATGGGAGTCGACCCTGTCCATTTTGCCGTCATCATGTGCGTCAACCTGACCATCGGTCTTGCGACGCCGCCCATGGGACTGCTGCTGTTCGTCACCGCGTCGGTGGCGCGCGAGAGCGTCGAGAACATCGTCAAGGCTTTGTTGCCGTTTCTCGCGGTCGAAGTGCTGGTGATCTTCCTGATCACGTACTTTCCGGCGTTGGTGCTCACTCTGCCGCGCTGGCTGGGTCTTGCCTGAGGCCGCATCGTGACCGCCCGTCTGCGTAATCTGTTGCTGATACTCGTGACGGTCGTGTGCATCGTCGGCATCGTCACTTCGCGTGCCGAGCGTGCCGAGTTCACGATTCGGGTGGCGTTTCTGGCTTCTCAGGACGATGAGGATTACATCGGCGCAGCCGCCTTTCGCGACTCACTGAAGCGCCAGCTCGGCAATCGGGTGGATGTGCAGATCTACCCGTCCGGCCAGTTCTGCGGCAATGAACGAGAATGTATGGAAGCGCTGCAAAGCGGCATTCTCGAAGTCCATCAAACAACCATCGGCGGCCTGGCGGGCTTGTACGGCGCGGCGCAGGTGTTCGATTTGCCCTATCTGTTTGCCAACGACGAGATCGCCGAGTGTGTGATGGACGGGCCCGTACCACAGCAGATGGGCGAGGCGATTCTGCGCGAGGGTCTTGGCTTACGACTGATGGCGGTCGGCAACACCGGTGGGTGGCGAAGCTTTGCGATGACCGAGCAGCGCATTACCCACGTCGCCGATCTGCGGGGCCTCCGTGTCCGCACGCTGCCTTCGGCACTCGAGCAGGAAATGGTGCGTGAACTCGGTGCGAGTCCGATGGCGCTACCCTTCTCGGAAATCTACTCCGCGCTCGGTGCCGGCATGTTGGCCGGAACAAAGAACAGTATCCAAGACGTGATGGGCATGAAGTTCGACGAACACATCCGTCACTTGTTCGTCGATCGACACAGCTACATGGCTGCGATCTGGTGGTACTCGGCGGTGGGCTGGGAGCGTTTGCCCCCCGATGTCCAGCAGGCTGTGCGGGTTGCCTTCGCTGACCTTGCCAAGGCGACCCGCAAGGCCGCGAAGGATCGCGAGGCGCCCGCCCTGGAGCGTTTCAAGCAGGGTGGCGGTACGGTGGATTACATGAGCGAAGCGCAGCGCGATGAATTTCGTGCGGCGACCGCAGCGCTGCGTCAGTGGTACGTGGAGCGGTATCCCGGTGATTGGCTGCAACGCGTCGACGCTGCAGTCGCGGATTGCGAGAAAGGAGTCACACCATGAAAGTGTTGTTTGTCGATGCCGGAAACTATTGCCGCTCTCCGGCCGCCGAGATCGTCGCGCGTACCGTTGCGACCCGTGCCGGCGCGACAACGTGGCAGTTCAGCTCTGCGGGTCTCAAGGACAAGCACGTCGGCGACACTGCAGACCCTCGATCGATCGAAGCCTGTGCAGCGCGCGGGTACGATCTGCGCGCATTTCGTTGCCGCGAAATCACTGCGGACGACTTTTCCGGTCACGACCTCATCCTCGCGATGGATCGAGATAATCTTGCGCAGTTGCAGGCCCGCCGCCCTGCAGGTGTCGCGACGCCCATAGAGCTCTTTCTTGGCGATCGCGAGGTCCCCGATCCGTATTACGGCGAGAGTGATGGCTTCACCGTGATGATGGAGCAGATCGAGGCGGGCGTGCGGGCACTGCTCGGTCGACGGACCTCGTGAGTTCAGCCTCCGACAACTTCGAGGTGGATCTCGATCGACGCCACTGTCTTGGAGCGGCATTGGCGCTTAGTACCCTTGCCGCGTCGGGCGACGCCTTGCAAGCCGCTACCTCTCGGCTCCCTGATCCCGCTCTCACGGATTTGCGCGACCCTCGACAACTCAGTCTCGCGTTTCGCAAGCTCGCCTGGTCGATGGACGATGGGCTTAGCTTCTGGTGGTTGCGTGGCGTGCGGTACGGGATGCGTGGCAGTGTGGCCACACCGTTCTGGGACATGTATGTCGGATTATGGTTTCGCACCCGCGATCAGGGTAACGACACCTACGAAGTATTACGCGCGGGTGCCAACTTCTACACGCTCCCCGGAAGGTCGGAACTCCTCGAGCAGTTCGCCAACCCTTTCACGGGCCAAACTGTCCCGGTGCGTTACGCTGCACCGCGACTCATGAAGCAAACCTACCCCATGAACGGGGGCGGACCGACCCGTGAAGCCGCCGCGGGCATGAACAGTACGATCGACTCGTCCATTGGCCCCGCCTGGCTCGAGGGTGATGAACTCGCCATTCAGGGCGATGTGATGATTCGCAACGAACCCTCTGCTGCCGGGCCGCGCCCGTTCAATGTCAATGATTGGACAACGTACGTCGGATCTTGGCGTGAGGTGCGCGACCCTGCGATCCGTAACCCCGCCGCCGCCCAGACTTTTACCGATGTGCTTGATTTCCCAGCGTGGTTGCAGATGGGTGATACGCAAGGTACGTTTGTCTCGCGCTGCTATGGGCGCAAAGTGACGCGTTACGAGGACATGCCCGCCATCTGGCGACGGCACTTTGAGGCGCGCTTTCCGGATATCGCTCGCAACCCCACCGCCGTACTGAACGGTTGAGAGTCGTGTCGACATGTCGCGTTCGAGGATCGACGAATTGACCCAAGCTGCTCACTCGCTGGATCCGGCGAGCATCGATGCGCTCTATGGTCTTGAGCCGGTTTTCGAGCCTGGCGCTGATCTCGCCAGTGGCGAACTCGGGGTGTTCGTCGAGTTGCAGTGCCCGTGGTGCGCTGAGGCCTACGGTTCCATGATTGATCTGACCGACAGCTCGCGCTGCTATATCGAGGATTGCCAGATTTGCTGCCAACCCATCGAGGTGCAGCTTGAGGTCAGTGAGCAGGGCGAGTTGCTCAGCGCACAGACGCAGCGCGTCAACTAGCGGCAGGTCAACGCACCGCTTCCGCCCCGCAAGCTCAGCCCCCAGCCGCCAAGGCCTTCTCCAACTCCGCCACGCGCTTGCGCAGCTCCGCGTTTTTTCGTGCTGCCGCGGTATTACGCAGGTACTCATCGAGTGGCTGCGTTGGCAGCGACGCGTGAGCGCCGGGCTGGTCGATATCCTTGACCACGCCGGCGCGATGCACGAGCACGACGTCGTCACAGACTTTGACATGGTCGATGATGCCCGTCTGACCACTGGCCATGACGCGATTGCCCACCTGACTTGAGCCTGCGATGCAAAACATGGCCGTCAGCAGGCAGTCTTCGCCGATCTCGACGTTGTGCGCGACATGACAGAGGTTGTCGAACTTAGTGCCGCTGCCGATACGTGTCTCAGCGTATGTGGCGCGGTCAATGGTGTTGTTAGCGCCGACCCTAACTCGATCGCCAATGATCACGCGACCCGTCTGCGGGATCGGGTGGCTGCGTCGCTGCGCATCCTGCGCGAAGCCGAAACCTTCCGAGCCGATGATGCTGCCCGGACCGATGACCACCTCGTTGCCGAGCTCGCAGCCATAGCCGACGACGGCATTCGGGTGAACCACCGTATCGCTGCCGATCATTACATCGTGCTCGATCACGACGCCCGACATGATGCGCGAGCGAGGCCCGATGGTGTATCGGGCCTTCCCATTCGGCCGCTGCATAGTTCCGCCCGGCGTAGCGTTGCTTGATGATGGCGTGGGCGAGCGCCACATTGCCCGTAAACAAGGTCACCGTTGTGGGCGCGAGACTTGCGGCAGCGTCACGCAAGTTTCGGGCTGCAACGACGACCGCGGGCTTGCGTTCAAGCACGTGGGCCAGCAACGCCGGCTTGTCTGCGAAAACCAGATCCCCTGCTCCGCAGGACTGGACCGCGGCGACGCCCGTGACCAGCCAGTCGCCTGGCACCTCGCCTTCGAGTAATACGCCTGCGGCGCGGCAAGTGTCGACGATTTCAGTCAATTGCACGTTCATGTTCACCGAGCGTACGCAGTTAATGTAAGCCGACGGTAAATATTTGGAGCTGTCCTACAGTCTGCCTTAAGCCTGTGAGGATTGGGTCGGCGGCCGCGCGCTCGAGCACGGCGATCACGCAACCACCAAATCCGCCCCCCGTCATCCGTGCGCCACCCCGACCGTCGGCGTGGCGTGAAATCAGCGTGTTGACTTCCGCGGCAAGGGCATCGACTGCGGGCACGGTGACTTCGAAGTCCAGCCGCAGCGACTCGTGGGAGTCCTGTAGCGCTGCACCGAACGCCCGCAGGTCAGCCGCCTTGAGCGCAGCTGCGGCTCGCAGCACACGCTCGTTTTCAGTGACTACGTGGCGCGCCCTGCGAAAGCAGATCTCATCCAACGCGCCGCGGTGTTTCGACAGCTGTGACGGTTGAAGGTCGCGCAGCATCGGTACTCCGTAATGCCGTGCCGCTGTTTCGCACTGCCGCCGCCGCTGGTTGTACTCGCCGGCGACGAGCTCACGGCGCGTGCCCGAGTCGATGATCAGCACGCACCAGTCGGCTGGCAGAGCGATCCGTTCGATGGACAGATCCCGGCAGTCGAGCAGGAGCGCCTCGGCGGGTGCCGCGACGGCGGCAGCCATCTGATCCATGATGCCGCATAGACACCCTGCGTAGTGATGTTCGGTCCACTGAGCCCAGCGTGCAACGTGCTGCAGCGAGCTCGGAGACGGCAGCGCCGCGTTGCCTGCCGCCCGCTGCAGCAGTTTGCCCAGCGCGACCGACAACGAGGCGGATGAGGAGAGGCCAGCACCCTGCGGTACATTGCCGACGATGGCAATGTCCATCCCGCTCAACACCTCATCCGCATTGCGTGCCGCAGCCACCATGCCACGCAGATAGTTGCCCCATGCGCCACGGGGCAGTGGGGTCGGTGACTCGTCGAGAGAAAAATCGTCACGGTGCACTTGACCGTGTGATGCACTGATCGCAACGATCCGTCGATCCGTGCGTGGCGCCATGGCGACCGCGGTGCCGAGTTCGAGTGCGCACGGCAGTACGAAGCCCTCGTTGTAATCGGTATGTTCACCGATGAGATTGACGCGCCCCGGTGCAAAACTTTCGAACACGCTCTCGCGCTGTAGATGGTGCTGCAGCGCGATACGCGCCTCGCGCTGCAGGCGGTGTGACATCACGCGCACCTCATGTCGAGACGGATAACTCACGTAGTCGCCGCGCCGCGTCTTCGGCTGACAGATCCCGTTGCGCTTCAGCAAGCATTTCGTAGCCAACCATGAATTTGCGCACCGTTGCTGAACGCAACAGGGGCGGATAAAAGTGGGCATGAATCTGCCATGGGCGCGGGTCTTGTTGTGTGTACGGCGCGCCATGCCAGCCCATCGAGTAGGGAAATTCGCAATCGAACAGCAGATCGTACCGACGTGTGAGTTGATGCAGCGTCTCGGCCAGTGCATCGCGAGCGGCGTGGTCCAACGATTCGAGTCGCGGTGCCGCCTGACGCGGCAGCACCAGCGTCTCAAAGGGCCATGTCGCCCACCATGGCACGATCACGAGCCAGTGGCTGTTAGCCCAAACGTGACGCAGTCCTTCAAACTCCTCACGTGCTACGGAGGCAAGCAGCGCCTCGCCATGGGTAGCGAAGTAGGCGCGTTGATGCTGTTCCTCAAGTACAGCTTCGTCCGGCAGATGATCCGAGGCCCAGATCTGTCCGTGCGGATGCGGATTGGAGCACCCCATCATCGCACCCTTGTTCTCGAACACCTGCACCCAGCGATGTGACTGACCGAGGCGGGCCGATTCTGAAGCCCAGGTGTCGACCACCGCTCGAAGGTGCGCTCCGGACAAGCGGCTAAGACCGCGACCGTGATCGGGCGAGTAGCACACTACCCGACAGTGTCCCTGCACTGCCTCGAACGTGAGTAGCGCAGAACCCTGAAGGCCCTGCGTGTCGTCAGCCACGGCCGGACCCAGAGCAGGAAAGTCGTTGTCGAACACGTAAACGCCGTCGTACCGCGGATTAATTTCACCCGTGGCGCGACGATTACCTGGACAGAGATAGCAGCCTGGGTCGTAGTCCGGCAGTTGCCGTGCATTGTCCTTGGCGATTTCACCCTGCCACGGGCGTGCGTTGCGCTGTGCGGAGACCAGTACCCAACGACCTGTGAGTGGGTTACGGCGTCGGTGTAGTCCACGGGGTGCCTGCACAGTCACGGCGTCTCCGCGCGCAACGCTTGCAGCCCGATGTACTCGGCACGGCGGGAAAGCGCTACGCGATTGAACGCCAGCGCAGCAACGACCGAACTTACAAGCACGATCACCATGAAGTGAATGTAGTGCAGCGTGATGCTGCCCGCCGGTTGCCATACGAACGTATACAGCGCGTAAACACTAAAGCCCCATAACACACCGAAGATGGCTGCCCACGCGCCGACGTTGCGAAAAAGCAGGCCCACAATGAACGCAGAAAGGATAGGCATCGAGAACAGGCCGTTCAGTTGCTGCAGCAAATTGATGATGCTGTCCGCATTTTGAAACACCGGCACGAGCAGGATGGCAATGCCCGTGGTGATCACCGACACGACGGCTCCGAGCCGCCAATGGTTGCGGACGCGTCCGATGAACTGGTCATGGAAGTCGACTGAATAGAGGGCCACCGTGCTGTTGAGCACGGCGCTGAAGGTTGTGATGACTGCTGCGGCGACCATCGCAGCGAAAGCGCCAGCCAGCCAGCCGGGCAACACTTCGGCGACCAGCCGACCGTAGGCCGCATCGCCAATGTCACCGAACAGCTTGTAAGCGACGACTCCCGGGATGACGACGATGGGCGGCACGATGAGGATGCGAATCGCCGCTGCGGCCAGAACACCCTTGCGTGCCTCCTCAACCGATGGTGCCGCCATCGCCTTCTGGGTGATGTTCTGGTTGGTTGACCAGTAAAAAATCTGGATGAATACCATGCCGGTGAATAACGTATGCCATGGAATGGGCGAGTCGTCACCGCCGATCATCGTTAATCGCTCAGCCGGCACACCGCTCACGAGGTCGAAGTCGACCGCGGCGAGTGAGAGGAAGACAATAAGCAACGCGAGACCGAGCACGCCGACACCCGAAAACGTATCCATGATGGCGACGGCACGCAGCCCGCCGAGAATGCTATAGGCCGCGCTGATCACGGCGAGAATCGTTGCGAACACGAGTACCGATGTCGTACCGCCAAAGAGCGATTGCATGAACAATCCGCCGCTGTACAACGCGGCCGGAAGATAGATCACGACGTTGCCGAACAGGAACAACCCCGAAATCAGCGTGCGGATACTGGTGCCGCCGTATCGCCTCTCCAGCAGCTCCGTCACCGTTGTGCAGCGATTGCGGTAGTAAAGGGGTACAAACACCCAGGCCAAGATCAGCAGCCCAAAGAATCCCGCAATTTCCCACCACGCGAGCAGCAGCATCTGATTGCCATTCATGCCGACGAGTTGGTCGGTCGACAGGTTCGTCAGGGTGATGGAGCCCGCCACGAACATCCAACTGAGGCCGCCGCCGGCGAGGAATACGTCTTTTCCGGAACCGTCGTGGGTTGTTCGGGATTGGCGGACCTTCCACCAAGTCGCCAGAGCCACGAGCAGGGTCAGTGCTACGAATACGGCGGTTTGCACGATCCCGTCGGTTTGTAGTTCGGTCGGCATTTCCGGTCCCCGGTGGGCAGTCCCGTCGGCAATAATACGGACAACAGGAGGACCCGTGCCAACCACTTGCACGACAGGACGACTCGACACGCCGGTCACGACGCTGGTGTTCGACCTCGCCCGCGGAGTTGCCGAACTCGTGTACGCGGGCGCTCCCTTGCCTGCCGCAGAATCGCTGCAGCCGCTCGCCTCGGCACAGCAGCGGGCGTTGCACGAATGCGAGCCGGACGAACCGATCCCTCGCTCGATCCTGCCGTTTGCTCATACGGGGTATGCCGGCGAACCGTTGCTCGAAGTACATCGGGCGGGCCGCCTGCTGGCCTTGGGGCCCCAGCCGGTGAGCGTTACGCAAATCGACGATGGCCTGCTGTTCGCCACGCACGATACCGAGAACTCGCTGCACGTCGACAGTCGTTGGCTCGCCCGATCGAGCGGGGTCGTCACCATCGAGCAGACCGTGACGGTGCTTGAGTCGTTGCGCGGGTCGCTGCAGTTGCAGCGGTTTGCTTCGCTCGTGTTGCCCTTGCCCCGCTGGGTTTATCGGCTGACCAGCTACGCGGGGCGCTGGTCGGCCGAGATGTCTCAACGCCGCTCGGTGTTGGCCGAATCGCCCGGTTTGAGTGGCGTCACGCGTGGCGGTAGGTCCGGGTTTGCAGCGGGTCAGTGGTTGATATTCGAGAGCGAGGAGTGCAGTGAGCAGGCGGGTTGGTGTATTGGAATTCATCTGGCTTGGAGCGGAGATCACGAGTGGCGAATCGACACTGACCACAACGGCGATGCCGTGCTGTGGATTGGCGGACGTTGGCAAGCGGGTGAGGTCGAACTCGCCGGTGGCAGTACATTCCGTGCGCCGGGTGTGGTGTTTGCCGTCGGCACCGCCGGACGGGCCTCATTGAGGCAGCAGCTGCACAACCACGTACGTGATCAGGTGTTGCCGCAAACGTTTCGCACCGCGCCGCGGAAAGTGCATCTCAATACTTGGGAGGCCTGCGGTTTCGACCTATCGATGCCGCGCCTCTTGCAGCTGGCTGCACAGGCCGCAGCACTTGGCGTAGAGCGGTTTGTGCTCGACGATGGCTGGTTCGCCGAGCGTCGTAACGATCGGTCAAGTCTGGGCGATTGGCAGCCCTCCAAAGCCGTGTTTCCACAGGGTCTTACGCCGCTTATTGACGAGGTGCAGCGTCTCGGCATGGACTTTGGTCTTTGGATCGAACCGGAAATGGTGAGCCCGGACTCGGCGTTATATCGGCAGCATCCCGATTGGTGCATCGCCTTGCCATCGTTGCCGCAAGCTACCCAACGAAATCAGCTGGTATTGGACCTTTCGCGTCCAGAGGTACGCGAACATTTATTCGATTGTCTCGATACCTTGTTGCGCCGTCATGCGATCTCCGCTCTCAAGTGGGATCACAATCGCGAACTGTTTCCACTTGCCCATCGCAGTCTCGCGCAAACGCAGGGTGTTTACGCATTGCTGGATCGTCTGCGCGACGCGCATCCGCAGGTAGAGATCGAGTCCTGCGCCAGCGGGGGTGGACGCGTCGATTACGCAATTCTTTCCCGCTGCAGCCGATTTTGGGCGAGCGATAACAACGATCCAAAGGAGCGCTTGCGCATCAATCGATCGTGGCTGCAATTTCTCCCGTTGCGAAGCTGCGGTAACCATGTGGGGCCCGATCCCAATCCGATTACAGGCTGTGCATGGTCTATGGACTTTCGCGCCAAAGTGGCGCTCTTCGGGCACATGGGAATCGAGGCGGATCCCGCGCAGATGAGCGCCGAAGATCGCGAGGTTTTGGCGGCACACGTAGCCTTGTACAAGCGCTGGCGTACGGTGCTGCATGACGGAGCACTCTACGAACTGCCGTCCCAGGATCCCGGAATTTTCGGCTGGCAAGCGATGCTCGAATCACGAGGTCTTGTGCTCGTGACACAGACCGGTTTCGCACAGCACTTCGAAGCCGAGCCAGTACGCTTTGTTGCATTGCTGCCCGAGCGGTTCTACCGCGTACGTCTGCCGAAGCCCTGGCCTGAGAAGGCGTCTCGCTACCTTGCGTCACCACAGGCTTGGGACGCGGACGTAGAACTCTCCGGTGCAGCCTTGATGCAGGCCGGGATCGCCTTGCCGCTGCGTCATCCAGGCTGTGCCTGGCTCATCGAAGTGGAGATGGTATGAGTCGTCCTGTTCCGCAAACCCCACGGCTTGGCGTGTGTTACTACCCGGAGCACTGGCCGCGCGAGTGGTGGCAGGACGATGCTCGGCGAATGCGCGAGATGGGGCTGTCGCAAGTCCGGATCGGCGAGTTCGCGTGGAGTCGCATCGAGCCCGCGTCGGGTCAATTCGATTGGACGTGGCTGGATGACGCGATCGAGATTCTGTACGGCGCTGGCTTATCGGTCGTGCTGTGTACGCCCACCGCCACACCGCCCAAGTGGCTGGTTGATGCCATGCCCGACATGCTGGCGCTCGATGCAGAAGGACGACCCCGTCGCTTCGGTTCGCGCCGCCATTATTGTTTTTCCCATCAAGGCTATCGCCTTGAATCTCAGCGCATCACGCGTGCGATAGCAGAGCGCTACGGTCAACATCCCGCTGTCATAGCTTGGCAAACGGACAACGAGTATGGCTGTCACGCCACGACGCTCAGCTGGTCGACGTCGGCCTTGTACGAATTTCGCCGCTGGCTCGCCAGGCGATATGCCGACATTCGTGCACTCAACGACGCGTGGGGAAACGTTTTTTGGAGCATGGAGTATCGAAGCTTCGAGCAGGTTGATTTGCCTGCACTGACTGTGACGGAAGCCAACCCGGCACATCTGCTCGACTTTCGGCGTTTTGCATCGGCGCAAGTGGCGAGTTTCAACGAAGAGCAATGCAGCATTCTGCGAACACTTTCACCGGGTCGAGACATTACCCACAACTTCATGGGTTTCGTTACGGACTTCGATCACCATGCGGTCGCTGCCGATTTGGACGTGGCTGCGTGGGATAGTTATCCACTTGGGTTTCTCGAACAGTTCTGGTTTTCGGAAGAAGAAAAACTACGTTACGCGCGTCAAGGGCACCCGGATATCGCCGCGTTCCATCACGATCTGTATCGCGGCGTGGGGCGAGGGCGTTGGTGGGTCATGGAGCAGCAACCGGGTCCCGTTAACTGGGCACGCTTTAACCCTGCACCACTGCCTGGCATGGTGCGCCTGTGGAGTCTCGAGGCAATCGCACACGGTGCCGAAGTCGTGAGTTATTTCCGCTGGAGGCAGGCGCCGTTCGCACAAGAACAAATGCACGCGGGCTTACTCCGACCTGACCGGCAAGACGACGTCGCGGCAAACGAGGTGCGCGACGTGGCTGCGGATATCGCGGCACTAGGTCTGGTTAATACGGCCCGTAGCCCTAGCGCGCCGTCTTCGCGTGTCGCACTGGTCTTCGACTATGCCGCGCAATGGGTCACTGAGATACAACCTCAGGGTGCGGGTTTTAGTGCATTGCGAGTGGCCTTCGACTGGTATTCCGCCGTACGTCGGCTCGGCTTTGATGTCGATATCGTGCCGCCGACGGCGGATCTCGCCGGCTATTCTTTGATTCTAGTTCCGTGTTTACCTGTTGTTGAAGATGTATTGCGGCAACGGTTGAGCGCGGTGACGGTACCGGTGCTCATTGGTGCGCGGACCGGCAGCAAGACGCCGGAGTTTAAGATCCCAGGCTTGCTACCACCGGGTTTGCTTCAGCACTTGCTGCCGATTCGAGTTGCGCGGGTTGAGTCCTTGCGCGAGGGGCTTAAAGAGGTTGGTGAAGGATTTGAGGTTAGGCTCTGGTTTGAACACATCGAGACTAATGTGCCGGCCGAATGGTCTTTGCGTGATGGTCGCGGCGTACTCTTTCGCCACCGGAATTTGCGCTATCTCGCCGGTTTACTTGATGACGCCGGTTTACAACGACTGATGACATTGATCGCCATAGAAGCAGGTTTGCCGGTGAGGTCTTTACCCGAAGGCGTTCGTCTGCGCCGGTTAGGTAATCTGCAATTTGCGTTCAATTACAACAGCGACCCGGTATCAATACACCACATCCTGCCGCCCTCGGCAGGTTGCCTGTTGGGCAGTGCCGAGTTGAGCCCTGCCGGAGTGACGGTGTGGCGTATGCGTGACTCATGACGTATTCGCAACTCTCGTCCGAGATGCAGCACACCACCGAGATTGAATCTATTCGGAAGTATCGGTCGCCATGATGAGTGACCGAGTCGACCGTCGGGGCGTGTAGGGTGTTAGACGTCGAACAGCAACTGCACTTGCAACACGGTCTCATCCGCATGGGCAACGTGCCCGAGCGTGCGACCCCGGGCATCGCAAGCCCGCGTACCGCCGAGCCAATCGTGTGTGTGTCCCGGCACGTAGGTGTCACACGCGGCGCTTATATGAAGTCGTGGCACATGCAGACTGGTCGCGACGTCCGAGACCCGCGTTGACACGATGTTCGGGCCAGAGCCCATGATGAGCAGTGCCTCGGCTCCCTTATGCAAAGCCCCTGTGATGTCGGCGTCGGACTGTGCTGTCGAGACGATGGCGATACGCCGTCCGTTCAGTGTGACGAGAGGGCCCGACTGCACGTCGGTACCGTCAGCGGGTATCAGCATGGCTCGACGTTCCGCGCCGTACCCGAAGCTCAAAGCGCAGGCATGTTGTTGAGCTATCGTTCGCAGGGCCTGGATCTGTGTTGATGTAGGCACAATCGATGCCGAGCGCCCCGTCAGCGGACAATCATTGAAGGCGAGCCAGTCGCATTCACGGCCTTCCCGCGCGATCGTCTCCAACATGCGCTCGAGGTTGCGAGTCGTGTCCTCCTGCAGACGCGTCGGGTCGATATCCCAAGGCGCACTTTGTACGAGACCGATACGCCACGAGGAGAGCGGCTGCTCCGCGATTGTGACGCCAAGATCACGAGCGCGCGCTACGGTGGCACTCGCGAGCACGGTGAGGGCCGTCGCCCCCACAAACTTGCGTCTTGTGAGTGGCGTCCGCGTCATTTCTCAGGCGGCTGGATCAGGCCGCTCTTGACGAGGTTGCGGTACGACTCCTGCTGCACCTCGACGATGCGTTGCTTGGAATCCATCGGCGCATCGGCAAAGCGGTTGGCGGGATACAGGGTCGTTGCGTTGTACAGCGGGCGATAGATGTCGATGCGCTGCCGCAGCAAGCGGTTGCCCGAGCCCGGAATGGAGCGCATGCGGCGCAGCGCTTCCACGTCGATCCAGGAGGTACAGAC
>RGWK01000120.1 GCA_010029775.1 Gammaproteobacteria bacterium | reverse complement strand
GGCCCCACCCCGCGCCGCTCCGATAGATGCGCTCGAGCACCCGTCGATACCGCGGCAGCGCATCGAACTCTTCTTTGGAGAACGGCGCCCACACCTGATCGCGACCCTTCAGGTTGTTGAAGCCGTGATGCGCGACGTTGTGGCCCACATCCCAGAGACTGAATGCCGTCATCGAGGGCAGGAACGCCACCCGACCGAAGATATCGTTCAGCAATTGGCTCTTGAAGAAAGAACCATGGCAGGCATCGTGCCCGATCAGGAACAAGCGCACGATCCCGGCGGTGATGAGCACCGAACCGAGAATCTTCCACCACACCGCGCCGTCCATGAGCACCAGCGCCAATCCGCCCGCGAAAATGGCGAGATCCACGAACAGTGCGAAGAAAGGCTTGAGGTAACCCGCGTTCTCGAAGGCGAGCAACAACGCCTTGCGGCTCGTCGTCGTCGTGGGGTCTGCCTGCGGGGGGCCGAGTGTGTCCATGGGGCACCAAGAAACCTGGGGAACTCCCAGTGTACCCGAAGCGGCATAATGCAGCCTATGGAGTTCCGCTCGCCCCCGCTGCGCGATGAGGCGCAGGACGTCGCCGACCTGCTTGACGCCCTCTCCCCTGAACAGAGGCAGTCGGCCCTCGAATCGGCGCGCCGCTGGGTCGCAGGCGCTCGGGCGCGCGCCACGGAGCGCCCGTATCTGGATGCGTTTCTGCAGGAGTTCGGCCTCTCGAATCAGGAGGGTATCGCCCTCATGTGCCTCGCCGAGGCCCTGCTGCGGATTCCGGATGACGATACCGCCGATCGGCTGATCGCCGAGAAACTCGCCGCAGGCGACTGGAGCGCCCACGCGGGGCGCTCGGACTCCCTGTTCGTCAATGCCTCCACCTGGGGCTTGATGCTCACCGGACGTCTGGTGGAGTTGCCGGCCTCGATGACCGGCGACGCCGGCGGGTTCCTGCGCAACCTCACCCAGCGAGCGAGCGAGCCGATCGTCCGCCAAGCCCTGCGGCGGGCGATGACCATCATCGGTGGGGAGTTCGTGGTCGGGCGCAGCATCGAGGAGGCCCTGCGGCGCTCCGCCCGTGAACCGGCCCTGGCGCTGGCCTCCTTCGACATGCTGGGCGAAGGTGCCCGCACTGATGCTGATGCTCGCCGGTACCACGAGGCGTATGCGCAGGCCATCCAAGAGATCGCGGCGGCACGGCCCTCGAGCGCTGCCCTGGCAGGGCCATCCGTTCATGCGCACTCGTCGATCTCCATCAAACTTTCCGCGCTCGACCCACGCTACGGGCTGCTGCATCGGGAGCGAACGCTTCGCCAATTGCTGCCTCGCGCCCTGGAACTGTGGCGCCTCGCAGCGGAACTCGGCATCGCACTAACCATCGATGCCGAGGAGCAGGACCGCCTCGAGTTGTCGCTGCAGATCGTCGAAGCCCTGATGCGTGACCCTGGCACACGGGGCAAGCAGGGCTTGGGCCTTGCCGTGCAAGCGTATGGCCGGCGCGCGCCCGCCGTGATCGACCACCTGCTCGAGCGCGCACGCGTACTCGATCGACCGCTCGCGATCCGCCTCGTCAAGGGCGCCTACTGGGACAGCGAAATCAAACGCTCTCAGGAACGCGGCCTCGAGCAATATCCGGTGTATACCCGCAAGGCTGCCACCGATGTGGCCTACCTCGCCTGTGCACAACGACTGCTCGGCGCGACCCCACTGGTGTACCCGCAATTCGCCACGCACAACGCGCACACGATCGGCGCGATCCTCGCGCTGAAACCCGACGCCCGGGGCTTCGAATTCCAACGCCTGCATGGCATGGGCGCCCTGCTGTACGACGAGGCACGTCGACAACGGCCCGATTTCCCCGCTGTGCGGGTCTATGCGCCGGTCGGCCCGCACGCAGACCTGCTTGCCTATCTCGTCAGGCGCCTGCTCGAAAACGGCGCCAACACATCTTTCGTCAACCGATTCATGGATGAGCGGGTGCCGCTCGATCAGGTGGTGACCGACCCCTGTGCGCAGTTGCGGGCGCTCGAGCACGTGAGTCATCCCGGAATTCCGCTGCCGACCGGTTTGTACGGCAGCGAGCGGCGTAACTCGCAGGGTGTCGACTTCGGCCGTACGGCCTCGCTCGAGTGGCTGCAGCAGCAGGTGCTCGCAGAGGCTAGCGCGGCGCAGCGGGAGTGCCCGTTCGCTTCGACCAAAGATCTGGCTGCCGCGTTGCAGAGCGCTGCCGCTTACACGCGCCAGTGGGCATCCAGCAACGTCCACTCACGCGCCGCGATACTGGAGCGCGCGGCCGAGCTGCTCGAGGAGCGTCGCGCCTCATTCATGGCGCTGCTCGTTCATGAGGCCGGCAAGACTGCCGCCGATGCTATTGCCGAGGTACGTGAGGCCGCAGATTTCTGCCGTTACTACGCGCTCGAGGCACGTCGCCTGCAGGGCTCGGCAACGGTACTGCGCGGACCGACCGGCGAGACCAATGAACTCACCCTCTCCCCGCGTGGCTTGATCGTCTGTATCAGCCCGTGGAACTTTCCGCTCGCCATCTTCGCCGGCCAGATCGTCGCGGCCCTCGCGACGGGCAACACGGTGGTCGCGAAACCCGCGGAGACCACGCCACGCATCGCTCTCGCCTTTGGTGCGCTGCTGCATGAAGCCGGCATCCCTGCCGACGCGCTGCAGGTATTGCCAATGGAAGGTCGCCCATTCGGCGAACTCGCCCTCGCCCATCCTGCGCTCGCCGGCGTGGTGTTCACCGGATCTACCGCGACGGCACAGTGGCTCAATCGTCGACTGGCCGCGCGCGAGGGCGCGATCCTGCCACTCATCGCAGAGACCGGCGGACTCAATGCGATGGTGGTCGATTCGACGGCACTGCCCGAGCAGGTCGTCGACGACGCGATCGCCTCGGCCTTTGGCAGCGCCGGGCAGCGCTGCTCGGCGCTTCGGCTGCTGTGCGTGCAGGAGGAGTCCGCCGAGCGAATTCTCGAGATGCTCGAGGGCGCCATGGATGCCCTGGTCATCGGCGACCCGGCTGCGCTCGACACCGACGTGGGTCCGGTGATCACCGCCGCCGCCGCACAAAAGCTGCGGGCGCATGTCGAGCACATGACAACCCGCCATCGCCTGCGCAAGCGCTGCACACTTCCCGCGACACTTCGCGAGCCCGAGCGCTACGTCGCGCCCACGTTGATCGAGCTCACAAGCGTTGCGGATCTGCGGGAAGAAGCCTTCGGACCGATCCTGCACGTGGTGCGCTATCGCGCCCAAGAGCTCCCGCAGTTACTCGCAGACGTTCGTGCCAACGGCTTCGGTCTGACGCTCGGCGTACAGACGCGCCTCGAATACACCCGTCAACTCGCCTTCGCCGACTCACTTGCGGGCAATGTCTACGTGAACCGGAACATGATCGGCGCCGTAGTGGGCGTGCAGCCCTTCGGTGGTACCGGCCTGTCGGGCACCGGGCCCAAAGCGGGCGGACCGCACTACCTTATGCGCCTGACGACCGAGCGGGTGCTGACGACCAACACCACGGCGACCGGTGGAAACACGGCGCTACTCAGCCTCGACTGACGCCCTCAACGCTCCCAAGCCGGCAGACTGCCACCCTGCTTGCCGTAGCGCTGGACGGCCTCAGCCCACCGCTCGCGCGCGATCGCTCCAGACTCGGCGAGCGCCTGCAGCGCAGCGAGCACAACACTGTGGCGATCCACTTCGAAGAATTCGCGCAGAGCGGCGCGAGTGTCGCTGCGACCGAAGCCATCAGTACCCAACACAACATAGCGCCGCTGCGGCAGAAAGCTCGCGAGCATCTGCGGTACCGCGCGCACGTAGTCGCTGGCGGCAACGATGGGCGCAGTGCCAGCAAGCGAGCGCTCGAGGTGACTTTCGCGAGGCGCGGCAAGCGGATTGAGGCGATTCCAGCGCTCGCAGTCACGCGCCTCGCGCGCCAACTCGCTGAAGCTCGTCACGCTCCACACTTCGCTCGTCACGCCAAACTCCTCGCGCAGCACCTCGGCCGCGACCAGCACCTCGCGAAGGATGGCGCCCGAGCCCAGCAAGCGCAGCTGCGGCGTTGCCGCATCGCCGCAGACCGTGAAGCGGTACATGCCGCGAATGACGCCCTCGGTGGCGCCTTCAGGCAGATCCGGCTGCGCGTAGTTCTCGTTCATCACCGTGAGGTAATAGAACTCGTCGCAGTTCTCCTGCAGCATGCGCCGCGCCCCGTGATCAAAGATCACGGCCAGCTCTGCTGCGAACGCAGGGTCGTACGCGCGGCAATTAGGCACCGTCGCCGCGACCAGATGACTCGATCCGTCCTGATGCTGCAAACCCTCACCGCCCAGCGTCGTGCGTCCGGCTGTGGCACCGAGCAGGAAGCCGCGGGCGCGCTGGTCTGCCGCCGCCCAGATGAGATCACCCACGCGTTGGAAACCGAAGATGGAGTAGTAAATGTAGATCGGCAGCAGCGTGACGCCGTGCACGCTGTAACTCGTGGCGGCGGCAACCCACGACGACAGCGCGCCCGCCTCGGTGATGCCTTCCTCGAGCAACTGGCCATCGCGACTTTCCCGATAGGACAGCAGCGAGCCCGCATCTTCCGGCTCGTACAACTGGCCGAGCGGCGAGTAGATACCGATCTGGCGAAACAGGGCCGCCATGCCGAAGGTTCGCGCCTCATCGGCAACGATGGGCACGAGCCGCGGACCCAGTACCCGATCGCGCAGCAACGCACTGATGAGACGCACGACGGCCATCGTCGTCGACATCTCCTTGCCACCGGCATTGAGCGCGAACCCGGCATAAGTATCGATCGGCGGCACCGCGAGCACATCGCCCTGCGCACGGCGCGCAGGCAGCGCCCCCCCGAGGGCGGTGCGCCGCTCGCGAAGGTAGCGCAACTCTGCGCTGTCTTCGGCCGGTTTCAGGAAACGCAATTCCTCGACTTCGCGGTCCGACAGCGGCAGGTTGAAGCGATCGCGAAACTCGCGCAGCGCATCCACATCCAGCTTTTTTTCCTGGTGTGCCGTCATGCGTGATTCGCCGGCACGCCCCATGCCATAGCCCTTCTTGGTCTTGGCGAGGATCACGGTCGGCTGACCCTTGTGCGCAACGGCCGCGGCGAATGCAGCGTACAACTTGCGGAAATCGTGGCCACCACGCTTCAGCGCGTCGATCTCCGACAGCGACATGTGCGCCACCAGCGCCCGCAGTTGCGGATCGAGTGCGAAGAAATGCTCCTGGTTGTACGCGCCGTCGTTGGCGCCCAGCGTCTGGTACTGCCCATCGACCGTGCCGGCAAAGGCCTTGAGGAGGGCGTGATTGTGATCGCGCGCAAACAGCGCGTCCCAGTCCGAGCCCCAAAGCACCTTGATGACGTTCCAGCCCGCGCCCGTAAACAGCGCCTCGAGTTCCTGAATGATCTGGCCGTTGCCGCGCACCGGGCCGTCGAGCCGCTGCAGATTGCAGTTGATGATGAACGTCAGGTTGTCGAGCTTTTCGCGTGCCGCGAGAGTCAGTGCGCCGATCGACTCGGGCTCGTCCATCTCGCCATCGCCGAAGATACCCCACACCCGACGCGAGCCCGTTTCGGCGAGGCCGCGGTGTTCGAGGTAGCGCAGGAAACGCGCCTGATAAATCGAGTTGATCGGGCCGATGCCCATCGAGCCCGTAGGGAACTGCCAGAACTGCGGCATCAACCAGGGATGGGGGTAACTGCAAAGTCCTCCGCCACCGGTTTCCTGCCGATAGCGCATCAGCTGCTCTTCGCTAATCCGACCCTCGAGCCACGCCCGAGCATAGACGCCCGGAGCCGAGTGCGGCTGGAAGAACACCAGATCACCGCCACCCGGCGCCTCGGGCCCGCGGAAGAAGTGGTTAAGCCCGGTCTGGTCGCCACATGCCCGCCGAGCTCACCGTAAGCCTTGTTGGCACGCACCACCATCGCGAGCGCGTTCCAACGCATGATCGCGGTCAATCGCTCCTCGAGCGCCACATCACCCGGGTGCACCGCCTGCTCGGCGAGCGGCACCGTGTTCTGGTACGCCGAATACGGCATGACGTGGGCAACCACGCCGAGTTGCTGCGCCTGCTGTTCAAGCTGGGTGAGCAGGAAGAGGCCCCGTTCCCGACCGCCGCTCGCCACGGCCGCCTTTAGGGCCTCGAGCCACTCCCGGGTCTCTTCCGGATCACTGTCTTGGATCGCGTTCATGGCGACACTTTAGGGCGCAGTGAACGGCAGATCATGCCGATTCCCTGCCACACAACCGCTGTCTCTCGGCATAATATGCCTCTAAGTCAACTTATAGAAGCTATTTATGCCTCTAGATTCGACAGACCGACGCATTCTCGCCGAACTGCAGCGTGACGCGAAGCTCACCAATGTCGAGCTCGCTCGACGCGTACATCTCTCTCCCTCACCGTGTCTTGC
>RGWK01000119.1 GCA_010029775.1 Gammaproteobacteria bacterium | reverse complement strand
TGGCGGCACGCGCGAGGCCTGGCGTGAATCACTGTGGACCCATTGGATGAAGTTGATGACGCCTGTGGCGATGGCAAACTTGCGCCAGCTGCACGAAGCTGGCGGTGTGCTGGTGCTCGGTACAGACCAGACTCTCGGCGCTGCCGTACATCGCGAACTCGAGCTGCTGCAGCAGGCAGGGATCCCGCCGCTGGCACTGACTCGTATTGCCACGCTGAACGGCGCGATTTTCCTCGGTCGCGAGGCGCTCGCTGGGTCCATCGAGCCAGGCAAAGAGGCTGACGCACTGCTGCTATCAAAGGATCCGACCCGCGACATTCGCAACGCACGCGAGATCGAGCAGGTAATTAAGGCCGGCAAGCTCATAGACCGTGGGGCGCTGCCGCTCGCGGGGCGGTAGCAGCGTCGATTTCTTCAATTGTTCTTTCGCCGGTAACGTCGAAGACATATTCAGCCGTCAGCGTTCGGAACTCCCTTTTGGAGAGTTCCATCATGAAAGACGTTCTCGCAGTCGTCCTGTTGGCCGGCTCATTGCTGCTGACGCCGTCCGTCTCTGCCCACGAGGATGGGAACGGACACACGGTATCCACCGAGCGCCGGGTTGTTGCGCCCTCTGGCTGGTGGAAAGGCAACACTCATACCCACACGTGGTGGAGTGACGGCGATAGCCCACCGGAGTCTGTCGCTGCCTGGTATCGGGAGCGCGACTACAACTTTCTCGTCCTCAGTGATCACAATCGCATGCAGGAGGGCGAGTTCTGGTACCGCGTCGACACCGACGCGAAGCGCGCTGCGCTTCAGACCTATCTTCGACAGTTCGGTGACGAGTGGGTCGAGCGTCGGCAACGAGACGGTGTTACCGAAGTTAAACTTAAGACGCTCGACGAATTCCGAAGTTATTTCGAGGGTCGGAACCAATTCATCTTCATTCGCGGTATGGAAATCACGGACAGGCTTGATACCCATCCGGTTCATGTCAATGGCGTGAATCTTGAACGTGCAATCATTCCGCAAGGTGGCTCATCGGTGTCGGAAATCATCCAGAAGAACATCGATGCCGTGGCCGAGCAGGGACGCCGCAGCGGGCGCCCCATGTTTGCCCATGTGAACCACCCGAACTTCTACCAGGCCATCACGGCTGAGGATCTGATTGCGCTGGAGCACGGACCGGGCGAGGGCTTCTTCGAGGTGTACAACGGACATCCGGGAGTTCGTAACGAGGGCGACGCGCGGTTCATGTCCGTCGAGCGGATGTGGGATGTCGTTCTTTCAAACCGGATCGGTGAGCAGCACAAAAGCATCGTGTACGGTGTCGCCACCGACGATGCGCATCAGTACACAGACTGGGGCTTGCGTGCTGTCAACCCGGGGCGGGGCTGGGTCATGGTACGCGCGCCTCGTCTGACTCCAGACAGCATCAGCGCTGCTATGAAACGCGGCGATTTCTACAACAGCACCGGCGTCACGCTCTCTGCCTTGCGGCGCGAGGGCTCGACGCTTGAACTGGAAGTCAAAGCGGAGCCGGGAGTGAGTTATACCATTGAATTCGTCGGTACCCGTCGCAGTACGAAGCTTGCGGGAACACCCGAGACCGACAACAGCGAATTTCCGGGTGGTCGAGTTTCGCTGCAGTACGACGCGGCAATCGGCGAAGTGTTGTCACGCATCGAGGGTACCCGCGCAACGTACACCTTGAAAGGTGATGAGTTGTATGTTCGCGCTCGCGTGATCTCCTCGCGACTGCACCCCAATCCCTACTCACAGGGTGATCGTGAGATGGCGTGGACACAGCCCGTGCTCGGTTCATCGAAATAACAGTACTGTCATCGCAACTACACCCGTCTGTCATGCCGTTGTCCGTTAATAGCACGCCGCTGCTCCGCAGCGGCGATGCGTTACATAACGACGACAGGTGAGGATCATGGTTTCGACAATTCGTGATTGGGCCCGGAGCTTAGGTGCGACGGCGATGGTGAGCATTCTGGTGTTGATGGCGGGCGACTTCGCCGCCGCTGCAGAACCTGAAGCTGCTGGGGAGAATGCCGCCGCAGCAAACACCGCGGCGGAACTTGAGGAGGTGCTCATCGAGGGTCGTCGTGTCGACGAGCGAATGACCACCACCGCATTGGATGCTGCGCGTTTCGGCAGCCAGGTTCAGTTGATCAGCTCTGCAGAAATCGATACCGGTGGGTTCACCAATTTCGCCGAGTTAGCGAACGGACTGATTCGCGGCGCCAATGTCGGGTATTCGCCGGATGAGGGTGAGTTTACGATCCGTATCGACGGCGGCTCTGATCGCGACACGTTGTTGTTGCTTGACGGGGTCCCGACGTTTGACCGAGGTACGCCGCTTGAAGACATCTGGGGCGCCACCTCGATCGACCCGCGAATGATCAAGAGCGTCGAAATACTCCGTGGCGGACAAAGTCTTTACTACGGTGGTAACGGCGGTCTGGGAGTCGTATCCGTTTTATACAAAGAGCCTAGTGCCGAACAGCGGGGCGAGTTCGGTGTCTACTATGGCGCGTTCAAAACGCGCGAAGTTTACGGCAACATGTCATTTCCGCTCTCCGAGGAAGGGAACCAGAGCATTCTTTTCTATGGACGCGCCTACAATACAGACAGTAACGAGTTATTCGAGAAGAACGCCTACAATGATGTCGTTCTGGAACTCGGCGGCAGACATCCGTTTCCGTATGTTTACCAGAGTGTCGGAGCGAAGTACCTCTGGAACATTGACGAAACCACGTCGCTGCGCGCAGCCGTTGATTATGCCTCAACTGATTTCCGCGACGCGTTTCCGAACGACCACATTTACAACCCGAACTACGTGCGCTTCCCCAGGCTCCACGCCGAGTTCGCGACGGTGGTTTCCGATCGGCTGAATTTTGAGGCAGAGGCGTTCTATCAAGCGCCTGTGCTCTGGAATTCCGAAGTCGATGCTCAAGTCTGTCGTATACCGCAGAGTGTGATTAACCCGGCTACGCGTCGACCCTTCACTTTGGCCTCCGAGTTCGAGGCTTACGCGCGAGCAAACAATATACCCGCGGGCTGCGTGACGAACCCCGAGACTGATACCAAGGCGGATCGCACGTCACGTACAGGATTTTATGTAGATTCGCAGGGGCGGCTCTACGGAACGCTGCAGAACCCGTTTCCCGTTGGTGCGCCAATGGGCTACGTGATCCAGACCGTTACTGCCTTCGGAACTGGGGTTCCGAACAAAGGGTTCGGCGAGGGCACACAGTTCAAAGCCGGTTACGTAGAGTACGGCGCTAATGCCCGGGGAAAGTATCGTTTCAACGATAACTTCGAGTTTGTTTTCGGTGCACAAACGGTGTCGTCAAAAGATAACTCCGCACCCGAGTACGGCGTTTCGGACAAGGTAATCCAAACCAACGGAATTTATGTCGATCTGCGCGGGAATTTTGATTTCCTGGCCGGAACCTCGATTTCCTTGGCGGCTCGTCAGGATTTCAATAACCTGTTTGACGATACGTTCATCTGGCGCGGCAGCCTTCGTCAGGAGTTTGCCGGCGGCTATTACCTTCGTGGCAGCGCCGGCACATCGTACAACAATCCGCGTGCGCAAGAGTTGGGGCTTTTCGGGGGCACTACGGTCAATAACCCGACCCTCAAGACCCAGGAAGTCGAAACGTTTGCATTGGGCACCGGCGTCAACGGCGACGTTCTAGGTGGCACGTTCAACATTGAGCTTGGCTATTTCGATACGGACATCAGCAATCTTTTCGGAAACGCAGCGATCCGCGACGTATGTCCGGGCGTGGATCCGACCCGCGTCATCAACCCGAACATCATCACGCCGACCGAGTTTTGCGCCAAATGGCAGAGCCTCGGTCTCACGCCCCTGGACAACGCAACGTTTAATACCAAGGCGGTTCAACAAATCAAGGGGTACACCTTCGACCTTTCCCTTGATATCGAAAAGTGGACGCTCGATTTCAGTTTTACCAAGCAAGAGTCCTTGGAACCGAATCCGGTCTTCGGGCTAACAGCGATCCGCGCGAATACAGGTCAGGCTTTGACCTCTATTGTTCCCGGACGTGCGGGTGGTGAAGCGTATCGCCAGTCTGGCGAGCGCCCGGAGTGGTTGGCGTCGGCCCTGCTGACCTATCAGCCTTCCGATCGCTGGACCATTGCACTGAATCCGCGGTGGCAGGGGCCTGAGTGGCTGTATGTTCAAAACAACGCTGCACGACTGGTTGACGCCAACGGCGAGCGGACGAATCCCGATGTGAACTTCGGCGACTACTTTGTACTGAATGCCTCTGTGCAGTACTTCATGGGCGCCGAGCGTCAACATCGACTAATGTTGCGGGCGGTAAATGTTTTCGACAAGAGTTATTGGGAGCGTGGCGGCGCGACCGATCGAGCCGTGTCCCGTGCGGGCGTCCGCGGTGAGATCACGACGCTTAACCCTGCATACTTCTATACCTACGGCTTCGTCGGGAAGCCGCGCTCCTTCTTCCTCCAGTATGAGTATCGTTTCTGATGAGGAACCGGCGACAGTTCATCGCGGCGGCGAGCGCGGCTCTCGCGATGTCCTCGGCCTCGGGAGCACAACAGCGTTACCCGTTTACGCTCGGCGTAGCCTCGGGATCCCCGCGTGAGTCGAGTCTGGTGATCTGGACCCGACTCGCGCCGGATCCTCTCAATGGCGGTGGCATGCCTGATATCCCGGCGGAGGTGGCGTACCGTCTGTGTGCCGATCCGGCCATGCGCCGCGTAGTGCGCGAGGGTGTGATCGAGACCGGCGCCTACAAGGCCCACTCGGTACATGTCACCGTCAAAGGGCTGGATCCAGGACGGGAGTACTGGTACGACTTTCGTTTCGGCGAGGCGCGCAGTCCGATTGGCCGGACGCGAACCGCAGATCCGAATGCGCGACGCACCACTTTGGCGCTCACCAGTTGTAATTCGTTCGAATCGGGTTACTTCGCGGCTTACGCGGACATTGCCAAGTGGGCCCCCGATTGCGTGATCCATGTGGGTGACTACATTTATGAGGGCGCTGCGTCGGCCCTTGGCATTAACAAGCGGCTAATCGGGGGGCGTGAACTGTCTTTCGAGACCGTGCGACAGCACAACAGCCCGGAGATTGTCACGCTGTGGGATTACCGTAACCGCTATGCGTTGTATCGCAGTGACCCCTCGTTGCAGGCGGCGCATGCTGCAAGCCCATGGATCGTCGCCCTTGATGACCATGAGATCGACAATAACTGGGCTGGTGACGTGCCGCAGGACCCGTGGGCGCAGACTGTCCTCGAGTTCAAGGTTCGCAAGCTCGCGGCCTTGCAAGCCTATTACGAGCATATGCCGATAGAACGTCCGCCGACCCTCGACGGAATTGAGGCCCACCTCCAACTCTATGGAGCCTATCGGTTAGGCCCCGTGCAGATCCACTTGCTGGATACTCGGCAGTACCGCTCGGACCAGGTATGTGGGCAGGGTTTTCCAGGTGACGCACCATGCGATGAGATGCTCGATCCGCGGTTGACCATGCTGGGTCGGCCCCAAGAGCAGTGGCTTTCGCAGACACTGCGCGAATCGTCCGCGGCCTACAACGTTGTGGCGTCGCAAACCTGGCTCGCGCCGTTCCGCTACAACGCGCCACCTGCCGCCCCCAAGGTCAATATGGACCAGTGGGACGGATACCCGCTCGAGCGCCAAAGAATAATTGATCTGCTCGCTTCTGGGGTTCGTAATCCCGTGATATTGAGCGGCGATTGGCACGCTGCTGCCGCGATGCGGATTCACCAGGATCCCTGGAATACCCGTAGCCGCCGTGTCGGCTACAACTTGTGCGGGACCTCGATTTCCTCTCATTGCCCCTGGGCGGGGGCCATGCGTGCGGCGTTGGCCGACAACCCGCATGTCGATTATTTGAATGGCGAGCGTCGCGGCTATCTGCGCTGCGAAGTCGATACCGCCGGGTGGGCCAGCGACTTCATGATCGTAGATAACCCGAGCGCGCCGGATTCCCCCGTGCGCAGTGAGCGACAGATCCGACTGCAGGACGTCTAGATCAGTCGCGAAAATTTTCGAAGGAGAGCGGTCGGTCGAATTTTTCCCGGCGTAGCAGCGCGATGGTGTCCTGCAGATCGTCGCGCTGCTTTCCCGTGACGCGCACCTTGTCGCCGTGAATACCGGCCTGCACTTTTAGACGCGATTCCTTCACTAACTTCACGATCTTCTTGCCGCAGTCCTGATCGATGCCGTGACGCAGCAGCACATCTTGCCGTGCCTCGGCGAGATTGGTCTCGGCATCTTTCACATCGATGCAGCCCACATCGATTCCGCGCTTGACGAGCTTGAGCTTGAGGATCTCCAGCATCTGCTTGAGCTGGAAGTCGACTTCGGCTTTCAGATGAACGATGACTTCCTTGGGTTTAAGCTCGAACTTGCAGCCCGTGTCCTTGAAGTCGAAGCGCTGTGACAGTTCGCGATTGGCCTGATCGACCGCGTTGGTCAGCTCGTGCATGTTGATTT
>RGWK01000118.1 GCA_010029775.1 Gammaproteobacteria bacterium | reverse complement strand
GTCTCCGACAGCCTCAAGGAAGGCGACGTGGTCAAGGTCAAGGTGCTCGAGGTCGATCGTCAGGGCCGCGTGCGCCTGTCGATGAAGGACGTCGACCCTCGCTGAGTCGCGGCGCTGTTCAGGGATTGGGCGGGAGGCGAATCTCCCGCACACCCTTGAATCGCTCCGGCTGCCACTGTGTGGCAGCGATCTCCAGCAGTTCTTGGGGTTCGCGGATCTCGGCGGGAACTTCAGTCTGCTGCAGATCCCTGAGCACCTCGCGCAATCGTTGCACGACGTCCGTGTCACCCACTTTCACCGCGTGTCTCGATTTGGCGAGTTTCTGCCCATCGGCCTCGACGACGAGGGGCAGGTGCAGGTATCGCGGCACCCGCAAACCGAGCGCTTGCAGCAATCCGAGTTGCCACGGGGTGCTCTCGAGCAGGTCAGCGCCTCGAACCACGTCCGTTACTGACTGATCGGCATCATCAATCACGACCGCGAACTGATATGCGAACACGCCGTCGCGGCGGCGCACGATCACATCGCTGTGTACCGCAGGATCGAAGCGAGCCTCGCCGAGACTGCGGTCATGGGTGACTAAGGGGTCGAGACCGCTGAGGTCGGCGCGCAATGCCGACTCGCGCGGATCGCACTGCAGAGTGCGGCAGTTGCCGACGCAGCAGGCTTCGCCCTCGGCCGCCAACTGCCGACGGCTGCACTGGCAATGAAAAAGCGGTATTCGCCGCTTCAAGTGCCCGAGAGCCTCGTGATAACGCTCGAGGCGCGTGCTTTGACGCCAGAGTGGCTGCGGCCACTCGAAGCCGAAAGCGTTCAGTGTGGCGAGGATCGAGGCTTCGGAGTCCGCACGCACTCGCGCGGTATCAAGGTCGTCGATACGCAACAGCCAGTGGCCACCGGGCGAGGATTTGGCATCCAGCCAACTGCCGACCGCAGCAATCAGCGAGCCGTAATGCAGATCGCCCGTGGGTGAGGGTGCGAAGCGGCCCACCGACCCCATGGGCGTGGACTCAGCGGTAGCGGTCGTCGCGATCGCCGTACTGCTTCTCTCGCCGCTCGCGGCGCTCTTGCGCTTCGAGGCTGAGCGTGGCCACGGGCCGCGCTTCAAGGCGCTTCACGCCAATCTCTTCGCCCGTCTCGAGGCAGTAGCCGTAGGAGCCGTCCTCGATGCGTTGCAGCGCTTCCTCGATCTTGCGAATGAGTTTGCGCTCGCGGTCGCGGGTGCGCAGTTCAAGGCTGAATTCTTCTTCCTGCGTCGCGCGATCATTCGGGTCGGGGAAGTTGGCTGCCTCGTCCTTCATGTGCGAGACGGTACGATCGACTTCGCGCATGAGATCGCGCTTCCAAGTCTCAAGGATGTTGCGGAAGTGGTCGAGCTGCTCGCGGCTCATGTATTGCTCGCCGCGTTTGACGATGTAGGGCTGAACGTTGCGCGGCCCAGACAGCAGGTTGCCGTCTTCACCTTCGTCGTTGTCCTGCGGAGCCTCCACCGGTCGCGGGTTGACCCGCACGTAGGTGGCCACCACGCCGCCTTCTGGGGGCTTAACAGGTGTTTTGGTAGACGCTTTGGCAGAGGCCTTGGCGGCGCTCGTACCCGGCTTGCCGGAGGAGTTCGCTGCGACGGGTTTCAGCGTCGCAGGGGTCGCCGCGGTCGCAGCCTTGTCGGCTTTGCTCGCAGACTTGCCCGCCACAGCGGCTTTTGCAGCGGTCGGAGTCTTCGATGCTTTGGAGTCGGTTTTCTTCGCGGCGCTCACGGTGCCCTTCGCAGCTGAGTGGGGCGCAACAGCCTTGCCCGCGGGCTTGGCGATGCGCTTGTTCGACGCGACTGGGCGCTGCCCGGTCGCGGGGGATTTATGTGATTTGGCAGCCTTCGCTGCGGGTTTCTTTGCCGACATCAGGCGCTCCTCTTTTCGTCAAGGCGCTCGGCGGGACGCGCGAGGATACCGGCAAAAAAGCGATCAGGGAAGGGTAATTTCAGGTTCCGGAACCCAGCCCGCCTGCCGTCGGGTGGCGACCACTGTGGTGTAGACCCCGCCGCGGACATTGAATCGCGCCGAGAGCTTCATATAGCGCGGCGCGGTGACGGCGGCCAGGGCGTCGGCGATCTCGTTGGTGACGGCTTCGTGAAACGCGCCACGGTCTCGGAACGACCAGATATAGAGCTTCAGGGACTTCAGTTCGACGCAGCGCTGGTCGGGCACATACTCGAGTTCCAGCGTGGCGAAGTCGGGTTGACCGGTCTTTGGGCACAGGCAGGTGAACTCCGGCAAGGTCATGCGGATGGTGTAGTCGATTTCCGGTTTCGGGTTCGGAAACGTGTCGAGTTGCGTGGTCGGTTGGGAGGGCATGTGAGGTGTCGCGAAGAGGGCGTTACAGGGCTGGATAATTTACACTAGCGGGCAGCCGGCGGGCATTCCGCCGTGGAGAATTTCCCAAGCGATGCGTCTCACCAAAATCAAGCTGGCCGGCTTCAAATCCTTCGTGGATCCGACCACCGTTTCCTTCCCCAGCAATCTCACCGGCGTTGTCGGTCCCAACGGTTGCGGTAAATCCAACGTCATCGACGCGGTGCGCTGGGTGATGGGCGAGTTGTCTGCCAAACATCTGCGCGGCGAGTCGATGGCCGATGTCGTGTTCAACGGCTCGAGCGCGCGCAAGCCCGTGGGCAAGGCGTCGGTCGAACTCGTCTTCGACAACTCCGACGGCAAGATCTCGGGCAACTACGCGGCGTTCGCAGAGGTGTCGTTGCGCCGCGAGGTGTCGCGTGACGGCTCGAGCGCCTACTACATCAATGGTGCGCGCTGCCGGCGCAAGGACATCACTCAGCTGTTCCTCGGTACCGGCCTGGGTTCGCGTAGTTACGCGATCATCGAGCAAGGCATGATCTCCCGCCTGATCGAGGCCAAGTCCGACGACATGCGCGCGTTCGTTGAGGAGGCCGCTGGCATCTCCAAGTACAAGGAGCGACGCAAGGAGACGGAAAGCCGCATTGCCGACACGCGCGAAAATCTCGAGCGGTTGCAAGACTTGCGCGATGAAATCGATAAGCAGATCCGGCACCTGCAGCGCCAGGCGGCGACCGCCCGTCGGTATCAGACGCTGAAGGAGCAGGAGCGGCGCCTGACGGCGGAGTTGCTCGCCTTGCGCCTGCGCGATCTCGACAGTGGCGCCGCGCCATCGAGACCCAGCGCCAGTTTCACGGCGAGCAGACCGATGTCGTCTCGCAGATTCAGGGTCGCTACTACGCAGTGGGCGCAGATATCTCCCGGACTGAGCAGCAGATCCAGTTCGCGCGCGAGACGCGTGATCGCAAACGCAACGATCTCGAGCAGTCGCGGCTGACCCTTGAGTCGCTCGCGGCGCAAATCGCACGCGACGAGCAAGAGCTTGTGCAGATTCGCGAGGAGCTCGCGCGGCTCGCACCGGAGCTCGAGCAAGCCCAGGCGGCCGAACGAGGTGCAGCTTCGGCGCTCGAGGGCGCAGAGACTGCCCAGTCCCACTGGCAGCAGCAGTGGGAGACCTTCAATCACGATGTGGGCGCAGCGAATCAGACCGTCCAGGTCGAGCGGGCGCGCATCGAGCAGCTGGAAAACCAGCTACGACGGCTGCGCGCCCAGCGCGATCGGCTCGATGTCGAGCGCGACGCCTTGGTGGCGCAGGAGACCCAGGGGCAGTTGTTTGAGCTTGGCGAGCGCGAGTCGCAGGCGCGCAGCACCGCCGAGGAGTTGGCGCGCAGTCTCGCTGCGGCATTGACTGATGTGCAGCGCCTGCGCGGTGAGCAGTTTGCCGCCGAGGAGCGGCTCGAAGGCGTGCGTGCCGATCGCGAGAGAGCGCGTGCCGAAGTCATGTCGGTGGAGGCGCTGCAACGCGCGGCACTCGGTCAGGCCGACGCCCGCGCCGGGGAATGGTTGCGCGCTGCGGGCTTGCATTCGCGGCCGCGCGTCGCCGAAGCGATCGTGGTAGAGGCCGGCTATGAACGCGCGGTGGAAACCGTGCTCGGCGATTACCTCGAGGCCGTGTGCGTCGATGGACTCGATGAACTGGCTGACTCGCTGGGAGGTATTGAAGGCACGAATGTCGTCATCTTCGAGCACTCCGCGCAGGGCGGTGTGTCAGCCGATGGCAGTCTTGCGAGCAAGGTGACGGGGCCCGATTCGGTGCGCGAGTGGCTCGCCTCCGTGCGCGTCGCTGCGACTCTGGGCGAGGCACTGGTGCTGCGTCGCTCGCTGCAGGCCGGCGAGTCGGTCGTGACACGCAGTGGCGAGTGGCTCGGGCGCGGTTGGATACGTGTGGCCCGCGGTGGCGACGACCACGCCGGCGTGCTCGAACGCGAGCAGCGGCTGAAGACCCTCCGCGGCGAGTTCGCCGAGGCGGAGGCGCGCGTACGCGAGTCCGAGGCAGCATTGCTGGCCTCGCGTACGGCATTGTCTGTGGCCGAGGGGTCGCGAGACACCGTGCAGGGCCGTATCCAGCAGGCGCACCGGCAGCATGCCGACTTGCTCGGTCAGCTCGAAGCCTCGCGCGCGCGGGCGCAGGAGTCGACCCTCAGGCGCGAGCGCCTCGAGGAGGAGTCGGCTGAGGTGGCCCGCGAGATCGGCGGACGCTCGCCGCCCTGAACTCGACGCGGCGCGCGAGCAGGCGCGCGACGAACTCGGTCGTGCCCGCACCGCGGCGCAGGCTGCGCAGCTTGCGGCGCGCGATCTGCTCGTTCGCGCCGAGGGACGTCGGACTGCACAGTCCTCGATGGGTGTCGGTTTGCAGCGCGCCGCGGAGCAACGTGGCACGCTGCAGTCACGGGCAGCGCAGCTCGAGATGGAACTCGCCGGCGGCGAGTCGCCGATACTCGAACTGCAAGGCGTGCTCGATGGTCTGCTGTCGCGGCGTCTTGAGGTTGAAGGCGATCTGGCCCAGGCCCGCCGGGTCCTCGAGCAGGCTGATGCGGAGTTGCGCTCGCTCGATGAGCGGCGGCAGACAGCCGAGCGTCGCGTCGGCGAGGCCCGCGAAGCCATGGAACAGGCAAAGCTTGCCGCGCAGGAGACGCGCGTCCGTCGCGAATCGATCGCCGAGCAGTTCGCTGCGACTCAGTTCGTTCTTACTGAGGTGCTGCAAGCTCTCGCCAATGATGCCGAGGTGCCGGTGTGGGAGACGCAGCTGGGTGAGGTGCGCGCCGATATCGAGCGGTTGGGGCAGGTCAACCTCGCAGCGATCGACGAGCTGAAAGAAAACACGGAGCGCAAGGAGTATCTCGATCGACAGCATGCCGATCTTACCTCCGCGCTGGATACGCTCGAAGAAGCGATGCACAAGATCGACAAAGAAACGCGCACACGCTTCGAGGACACGTTCAATAAGATCAACGCAGGGCTGCAGGAAAAATTTCCGCGATTGTTCGGTGGCGGTCATGCCTACCTCGAACTTGTTGGCGAGGACCCGTTGGCAGCAGGCGTGTCGGTGATGGCGCGCCCGCCGGGCAAGCGCAACGTGACGATTTCGCAGCTCTCGGGGGGCGAGAAAGCGCTGACGGCAGTGGCGCTCGTGTTTTCTATCTTCGATTTGAACCCGGCGCCGTTCTGCCTGCTCGACGAAGTCGATGCGCCGCTCGATGAGAACAATGTCGGCCGGTTCTGCGACATCGTGCGTGAAATGGCCAAGCAGGTGCAGTTCATTTTCATCACCCACAACAAGGTGACGATGGAGCTCGCCTCGCAGTTGCTGGGGGTCACCATGAATGAGCCGGGCGTGTCGCGCCTCGTAGCGGTCGATGTCGACGAGGCGGTACGCCTCGCAGCGAGCTGAATCTGATGGACTCCGTGTTGCAGGCACTCGGGGGAGACTTGCGCTTGGCGCTGCTGCTGCTCGGCGGTGTGCTCGTCATCGGCATCGTCATCTGGGAGTGGGTTCAGCGTCGTCGCGCGCGTCGCGCCGACGAAGCGCACCGTGCGGGTCCCCTAGGTCAGGCCCGTGAGCCGACGGCGGACGCCTCGTCTCCTGCGCTCGAGGACCCATTGTTTGCGTCCCGGCCGCAGCCGTCGCGGCGCGGCGAGGAGCGACGGGAACCGACCCTGGCGCTTGCGGATGTCCCGATTCGTGAGCGTGTGCCCGATCCACCGCTCGTCGATCTGGAGTCAGCCCGAAGCGCCGATACCCTGGCCCGTACCATTCCGGTGGTGGAGTCCGTCACTGCGGCGCCGCCGGAACCGATCCGAGCGGTAGAGGCCGCAACTGCTGCAGTTGACCGTGAGGTTGCGGTGCAATCGGCTCCAGTCGCTATTGCAGCCGAGACCTCCGCGACGCCTCGTGTCGAATGGCCGCCCGAGGAACAGCGTGTCATCGTCAGCCTTCGGGTCGTCGCACGCAACGGTGAGCGGTTCACCGGTGTGAGTTTGCGTCAGGCGCTGCTCGGTGAGGGTTTCGCCCACGGCGAGATGGATATCTTCCATCGCGCTCAAGGGGATGGTCGCGTCATCCTTAGCGCCGCGAGCCTGACCCGGCCAGGCAGTTTCGATCTTTCCAGCATGGACTC
>RGWK01000117.1 GCA_010029775.1 Gammaproteobacteria bacterium | reverse complement strand
CCTAAGTATTATTTCTTAATCCACTACCCCTCGAAGTGCGGCGAAAGCCGCACCCAGCGTGCCTGCCTGCCCATTTAAGCACCCCTCTTAATACTGGCTTAATAAATGTCTTCCGGACCCCGAAGCCCCCGCGGAGCTTTGTCGCGCGCCTCCCTCATGGTGGCCGCGGCCTTGCTGGGGCTGGGCGTATCCACGGCGCCCAGGGCCAAAGCCGCGAATCTCACCTGGGCACAGGCGGCGACCAACAGCTATAACTGGAACGATGGCGCCAATTGGGTCGGTGGGGCTGCTTTTCCTAATGCGATCGACGATGTGGCCAACCTGAACGCCGCACTGGCCGGCGCCCAGACGGTCAATCTCAACATGCCTACCACCTTGGGCGCGTTGAACCTAGGCGCCACGACCAACAACGCCTTCACCATCGCCGCCGGTACGAACGGTTACCTGGTCATGGATGTCGCCTCCGGCGAGGCCGCCATCACCAAGACCGGCGCAGCGGCAGATGTCATCTCCGCGAGCATCCAATTCAACGACGACCTGACCATCACGAACAATGACGCTGCGGGGTTGCTGACGATCACGGGCGCCCTGAATTCCCTGTTCGCGAACATCACGGTGACCGGGACGGGCGCCGTCAGCACCGGCTCCACCATTCTAGGGGTCATCACGACGTCAGGCAACTTCACCAAGACCGGAGCCGGGAACGCGCAGCTGAACGCGGCTTCGACCTATGCCGGGGCGACGACGATCAGCGCAGGTCGCCTGGTCGCCAACGTGGCCGCTTCCATTCCGGTTCGTTCAGCCATCACCATCTCCTCCGGCGCTTACCTTGATCCGAGAGGGACGCTCACCTTTGGTTCCATCGCCGGTGCCGGCGGTATCGATAACCCTACCGCGAATGCCCGGGTCCTCACGATTGGACGTAACGATACGAGCACGACCTTCACGGGGACGATCACTTCCGCCACGTCGGGGAACATCGCCATCACGAAGGTCGGCGCCGGCGTCCTCACCCTCGCGCCCTCGGTCGCGAGCACCTATACCGGAAACACGATTCTCAATGGCGGCGGCTTGGTCTTGGATTTCGCCAACAGCTCGCTGGCTTCCTTGCTGGCGGCCGGCACGCCGTTGCAAGTAACCGGAGGTAACTTCTCCATGAAGGGCAAGGCCGCGCTGGCGGCCAGCCAGACCGTCGGGGCTTTGACCGTCGGCGCGACCGGTGGGTCCATCACCCTGACCGCCGGGGATGCCACCGGCACCACCCTGACTACCGGCGCCGTCACGGCCACGGCGTCAGGTTCGGCACTCCTTGTCTATTCGCCTACCAATACTTCCGTCAAACTTGGCACGACTTACGCGACGACGCTCAACCCACGCCTGGTCTTCACCTCGGATAACTCCGTTTTCAATTGGGTCACGAATACCGGGGCGTCTACCGCCAGCACGGGTTATTCCGCTTATACCTCGCTGGTCGCGACCGGAGGCTCGGCGACGACCCATTACAGCCTCGCGGCGGCGGGCGGAACGACTTCGCAGTCAGGAGCCGCCACCATCGGCAGCCTAAAGCTTACCGGATCGAGCGCCCAGACATTGGACCTCTCGACGTTCAATATGCAGCTGGGCGGTGGGACGACTGCGACCCCCGGCGCTATCCTCATCGACGGCTCGGCCAACTGGACCATCAACGGTTCCACCGGACAGCTTATCAACAACACGCCCGGCACCTCCCCCGATCTTATCTTCCAGCATTTCGGAACGGGCACAGTTACGGTCAACGCGGGCATCGGCAACGCCACCGCATTGGCCCTTGTCAAGGCCGGCCCAGGTACCCTTGTCCTTGGCACCACCGGTACCGGCAGCAATAGTTTCACCGGAGCGGTCCTCGTCGCTGGAGGTACCCTCAGTTTCAGCAGCGTGACCGCGGCTACCCTTGGCAGCTTGGGCAACGGTTCCACCACCGCGGTCACGTTGCGCGACGGAGCCACCTTGCAGTATACCGGCGCGACCGGGACCATCAGCGGGGCCGCGACCACCGCCGGCGCTCACACCTACGTGCTGCAAGGCGGTAACGCCAACATCGAGGTGACGCAGGCGGCCACCGAACTCACGCTCAGCGGCGCCATCAGCGGGGCAGGGGGGTACACCAAACTCGGACCAGGCACCTTGGTCATCGGGGCTTCTTCCACCTTCACCGGCCCGCTCTTCATCAACGCCGGCACGTTGAGGGTCTCGGGCAGTTTCCAGATCACCTCAACGAGTCCCGTGACGGTCGCGTCAGGCGCCACCTTGGACGTCTGGGCGTCCGCCGCCTCTCAGACCATGACGCTCGGCTCCTTGTCCGGTGCGGGTACCATCGTAAACAACGGCAGTACCAATACCAAGACCTTGGCGTTCGGCGGCGACAACACTACCACTATTTTTTCCGGCATATTTTTGGCAGGTTCGGCCGCAGGCAACGTCCTGACCAAGAACGGATCTGGTATTTTCACCCTTAACGGATCTACGACCAGCGCGTGGACCGGAGGCAACTATATCCAAGGTGGCATCTTCAGGCTTGGAGCAAGCAACGTGCTTGCCTCCTCCGGTACGATGAACATCGGCACCTCCGCCGCCCAGTCTGCCTTGGAACTTTCCTCGGGTATCAGCCAGACCCTTAGCGCGCTCACCTTCTACGGCACTAATACCACCGCCACAGCGCAGGGTAATGTCGTACTTGGTTCCGGATCGACCCTCACCCTCGGCGGCAATGTCACGGTCAGCAACACAGGAAATGGCCTGGGCGCGTTGATTTACGGGGCCGGGACGCTGGCTATGAGCGCGGCCCGGACTTTCTCGATCGCAGACAGCAGTTCGGTCGTCGCGAGCGGATATGAGCTCACGGTCTCTTCGGCCATCACCGGCGCGTTCGCATTGACCAAGGTCGGGGCCGGCAATCTGCTGCTGGCGGGCAATAATTCCTACGCGGGCATCGTGGTGAACGGCGCCTCCGCCGCCAGCGCCGTGCCGGCGTCCGGCGTGGTGGTGCTTTCGGGCGATAATAGCGCCGTGACTTCCACCACCGTCCTGAACAGCGGCCAGCTTGTCCTGGATTATTCGGCCAGCAATACGGCTAAAATCAACGCCGCCGGCGCCCTCTCGTTGCTCGGCGGCACCTTCAAACTGATCGGCAACGCGGCGGCGACTTCGCAGTCGGTGGCCAGCACGACGTTCGCGGCTGGAGGCTTCGCCACCTTGAGCATGAATCCCGGAGCTGGCGGCCTGGTCCTCAACCTCGGTGCGTTGACGCGCGCCGCCGGGGCGGGAACCGTCCGGTTCGCCTTGTCCGGCACGCAGGGGGCCTCCAACGGCGTCATCACTTCGACCGTTGCGGATTCCACGACCGGACTGCTTGGCACGGGCGGCGGCTGGGCCACCGTCTCTTTGGGTGGACAAGCCAGCTTCGCCACCGTTTCCGGCGGCAACATCGTGCCGGTGTCGATGACGACGGCGAATGAGCTCAGCGGCCTTGCCACCTCCGGTGCGACCTCCGGTAACCTCAACCTCACCGATTCCACCGGTTACGCCGCGACCTTGGACTTCGAGACGGCGCTCAACAGCGTCCGATTCAACGCCAGCGGAGCCTCGACGCTGGCGCTTCCGGCCGGCGGCATCCTCCGCATCGACAGCGGCGGAGTGTTGCAGACTGCTGCCGTCGGCGGCACGACAAGCATCACCGGAGGACGGCTGGTCGGCAATATCGGGAGCGAACTGATCTTCACGGTCGACCATGCCTCCCAGGTCCTCTCCGTTGCTTCTTCAATCGGTAGCACCACCTTGATCACCAAGTCCGGTCTCGGCACGTTGGCCTTGAGCGGCTTCAACTCTTCGACCGGCTCCCTAAGCCTGCAGGGAGGCACCGTATCCGTGAGCGGCGGTTACGCGATTGGCGACGCGCAGGCGGTTGTTTTCCCGACGACGGCGGACAGCGGCGTCTTCACTCTGCCGAGCGGCGCCGAGACCATCGGCAATCTCTCGGGAGGCACGACGACGGTCGGCAACAATGCGGTCTCGATCGGTGCCGGCGCCATCCTCACGGTCAACCAGAGCTCTGCGAGCCTGAGTTTCGGCGGCCTTTTCACCGGCACCGGGACCTTGGTGAAATCCGGTTCGGGCGACCTGACCCATAACGCCAATTCGAGCGCCTCCTTCACGGGGGCACTCGTAATCAACCAAGGCCAGTTTCGCCTCGCGGGAAGCAGCACGGGCATGATCGGCTCGACCGTTATCTCCGTCAACAATCCCGGCAGCCAGCTGCACATCAACCACGATAACAACAACTCCCCCGACCGCATCGTCGACACGGCCGTCATCACGCTTAACAACACGGCGCCAGGGCTTGGGCTTTTCTTCCGCGACAGCGAGAATTCCGCCAGCAACTCGGAGACCATCGGGTCGGTCATCCTCGGCGCGGGGCATAACGTCATCGCCGCTGACTACACCGGCAGCACGGCCACGCGTTTCGGCACGCTCACCCTTGGCGCCGCCGCCGCTTCCGTCCTCGGGCGGACCAACAAGGCGACCACGCTGGTGGTGGGCCGAAACCTCGGCAGCGTGGCCTACGGCTCGGTGGCCATCGCCAACACCGGCGGTCGCATAAAGTTCACAAATACGCCTACCGGGACGAACGCCGCCGTCGGCGGAGCAGGCGCGGATGGCACCGCGACCGCAAGCATCTTCCCTTACATGATCGGTCAGGCCAGCACGGCCGCTCCCGCGGCGACCGACGTGGGCAACTCGTTCGTCCGGATCAGCAGCCAAGGCCTGAGGCCGCTTTCGACGACCGCCGCCGACGGCGAGTATGTCTTCGAAGCGGCCGGATTCAACTCCTTGGCCGACTCGACCGCGAGCAACGTACGTTTCACGGCCACGCCGGGCGCGACGCTGAACGCCGCCTCCGCCGCCACGCGTACCGTCAACGCGGTGGCCATCGATTCCGCCGCCGGCGCGGTCGTCGTCACGGGTCCTGCCGCTGATACCTTGGCCTTGACGTCCGGGGCGTTGCTTTCGACCGGTGCCGCCGCCAACAATACTACGCTCACAGGTTTCGCGGGTCTCGCCACCGCGACGAACAGCGAATATGTCGTCTTTGTCACGAACAACCAGTTCACTCTCGGTTCTCCGCTGACCACCGTCGCGGCGGCGCTCACGAAGAGCGGTGCCGGCTCGCTGGTCCTCAACGGTCTCGTCGGAAACGCCTACACGGGAGGCACTTTCTTCAACCAAGGTCTGGTAGAAGCGAGCGCGCTCAGCAATCTCGGCCCGTCCGGCAACCTCAACTTCTTCGGCGGTGGGCTGCGTTGGGCGACTGGTTCGAACTTCGATATCTCTGCGCGTACGGTCGTCGTCGGCACCGGCGGCGCCGTCTTCGACACCAATGGGAACAACGTCGCTTTCGCCACCGCTATCGGCGGTTCGGGCGCCGGCGGCCTGAGCAAGAACGGGCTCGGCACCCTGACGCTCAACGCGTCCAGCACCTTCGTCGGAGCTACCACGGTGAATGCCGGCCGGCTGCAGCTCGACGGAGTCAGCAACTGCCTGCCGACCGCTGCGGGCGTGACGATGACCAGCAGCGGTTCGTTGCAGTTGGGTGGCACCACGAAGTCCGACCAGATCGTGACCGAACTGGTCGGGACGGCCACTAATTCGATCGTCGGCGGGGCCAGTACGGTTTCCACGCTGACCATCAATCAGGCGACCGTCACGAGCTTCCTCGGCTTCCTCGGCGGTGCCGGCACCAACGAGAACAACCTTGCCCTGGTCAAGGCCGGCCCCGGTACCCTGACCTTGGGCGCGGTGGCGAGCACCTTCACTGGCGGCCTGACGATCCAGGCCGGAACAGTCATCGGTGGATCCAACGCCAGCACCTTCGGCGCAGCCTCGAATGTCATTACGATCAGCCCTACCGGGAGCTCTGATGCCGTCCTGAATCCCGTCAATACGAACACCATCACGAACACCATCACTGTCACTAGCGCCGGCGGCGGCTCCGGAGCGGCGATTCTCATGGGCGGCGGCACCACTGGCGGGCCTACCCTTTCGGGGGCGATTACGCTCGTCAGCAAGGACCTCATCATCGCCAAGGTAGGAACAACGGGCGCGTTCACTCTCACCGGGGGCGTCACTGGCAGCGGTAACCTTGTAATCAGCAACCATGGAACGACCGGTGCGATCTCCCTAACCACCGGAGTGGTGAGCCCTGTCGGCACTATCACGAACAGCGGCCTAGCCTCGGCGACGACCACTATCAGCGCCGATATCGGCGCCAACGTTACCGGCATCATCCAGAAAAGTCCGACCTCCGCTTTGATCCTGAGCGGTACGAACATCCAAGCCGCTGGGCCTTATCTTGTGAATGCCGGTTCGCTTAGCGTGACCGGTTCAGCCGCCGCCGCGTTGCCGATAGCCTCGTTGGGCGTCTCCGGCGGCGCCACGCTCAATCTCCTCAACGGCGCGGCACAGCCTATCAACCTCGGCTCGGGCGCACTCAGCCTCGGCGCGGGCAGCGGCGTCACCACCCTGGGCCTCGAGCTC
>RGWK01000116.1 GCA_010029775.1 Gammaproteobacteria bacterium | reverse complement strand
CCTGGGCGCGCTTCGCCAGGTGCTGCAGTGGCCGCCGCCTGACTCTGCAGCGTGCCCTCAAGATTGAAATAACTACCCGAGGTTTCGGCGAACGCCGCCATCGGCAACATCACGTGCGCTACCCGCTTGATCGACTCGCTGGCAAACGGGGTCAGAGCCACCACGCAGGCCGCTTGTCCCAAGGCCCGCTCGGCGAGTGCCGAGTCAGCAAAATCAGCCTCGGGCTCCATCGCCCCGACCAACAAATACGCCCGCTGCGGGTGCTCGAGCATGGCCTGCACGGAGTGACCCGCTACGGCCGCCGGACGACCACCAACCTCGCGATGCGGCACACAGCCGGTGAGCCACAGGCCCGCCGCGTTGCCGCCCTCCGCCAACACGCCAAGCCGCGCGTTCGCGATACGCGCGAGTTCCGCAGCCAGCGAGCGCAGATCGACGCTCGCTGGATGGCGCAGTGCCATCGCGCCGAGCCACACGATGCGCTGTGTCCCGTGACAGAGAGCCGCTGCCGCAGCGCGATGCGAATCGCCAACCGCAACGCCGTGCAGAAGATCGGCGAACAAGGGTCCGGGCGCCGTGCCAGCAAGTTCGGCAGCGGCCTTTACGATAGCCGCCAACTCGTGCACCCATCCTGTAGGGGCCGCACTGACACGCGCTGACACCGGGAAATGATAATTCGCAGGATCTGCTTCGATGAACGCCACCCGTGCCTTGCCGCGCACGGCCGCCTTGCGCAGACGATGGGCGAGCAGCGGCATTTCGGCGCGCAGATTGCCACCGACAACAAGCACGCCGGTGAGCGAATCCACCTCGGCGATCGGCAGTCCGAGCGTCGGGTGCAGCGGATCGGCCGCTGCGTCGCGGAAATCGCGCACACGCAGTCGATGATCGATGTTCGCGCTGCCGATCGAGCGCGTGATACGCGCTGCCAGATGCGCCTCCTCCACCGTCGAGGAGGGGTGCACCAGCGTGCCCAGATGTTCACCCGCGGCCTTGAGCCCGCGGGCCGCGGCTTGCAAAGCCTCTTCCCAAGAGGCCTCACGCCATTGCCCATCAGTACGAAGCATCGGCTTTAGCAGCCGATCTTCGGCATGCAGACCCTCGTAGCTGAACCGATCACGGTCGGCGATCCAGGTTTCGTTGATCGATTCGTTCGGTCGCGGCACGACGCGCTTGAGTGTGCCGCGCAGCACGTGTCCAAAGAGATTGCTGCCAAAGCCATCGTGCGGCGCAACGAGCGGCGCCTGAGTCATCTCCCAGGAGCGGCCTTGGAAGCGGAACGGCTTCGAGTTGAGGGCGCCCACCGGACACAAGTCGATGATGTTGCCCGACAACTCGTGATCGACGCTGCGCTCGATCCACGTGCCGATTTCCATGTTCTCGCCTCATGTCGGTGGAGACCAGCGGACCCAGATTCTTGTCCTTCACGACCCGCTTGCGCTCGTTGAAGCGCGCGATATCCCGACCGAACCCGAGTGCGAGATCCTGCAGTTCGCATTCACCACCCTGGTCGCAGATCGGACAATCGAGCGGGTGGTTGATCAGCAGAAATTCCATGGTCGCTTTCTGCGCGCCAATCGCCGCCTTCGATTTGGTGAAGATCTTCATGCCCTCGGCAACGGGCGTGGCACAGGCTGGCAGAGGCTTCGGCGCTTTCTCCACTTCGACGAGACACATGCGGCAGTTCGCTGCCACCGGCAATTTGTCGTGGTAACAGAAACGCGGCACGTACGCGCCGTGCTGATCGGTGACGTGAATGATCATCGCGCCCTTGCGCGCCTTGACGGCCTTGCCGTCGACTTCAACGTTGATCAGATCGTCTTGCGGATTGGCTGCCATGTTCTTGGAATCCCGCGACGGCTCAGGCCGCCTCCGGCTGTGCATCGACGAGGCTGCGCCCGCGATGCTGGATCATGTACTCGAATTCGTGACGGAATTTCTGCAAGAAGCTCTGCACTGGCCACGCCGCGGCATCGCCGAGCGCGCAGATCGTGTGGCCTTCGATGCGGTTTGCTACATCAACGAGCAACTGCAGATCTTCCATGCGGCCCTGCCCTGCGACGATGCGCTTGAGCACGCGATTGAGCCAGCCTGTGCCTTCCCGGCACGGCGTGCACTGCCCACAGGACTCGCTCTTGTAAAACCGCGAAATGCGCTCGAGCGTGCGCACCATGCAGGTCGTCTCGTCCATCACGATGACGGCGGCCGAGCCCACCGAAGACCCCACGGCACGCAGCGAGTCGTAATCCATGTTAACGCCGAGCATCACATCGCCAGGCACGACCTTGACCGAGGAGCCACCCGGAATCACGGCCTTGAGCTTGCGCCCGCCGCGAACGCCACCGGCAATCTCGAGCAAATCCTTGAACGGAATACCGAGCGGCAACTCGTAGTTGCCCGGTTTGTTGACATGCCCCGAGACCGAGAAGATCACCGTGCCCCCCGCGTTGGCGGTACCGAGCTTGGCAAACCACTCCGAACCCTTGCGAAGGATCGTGGGCACGGAGGCATAACTCTGGGTGTTGTTGATGGTGGTCGGCTGACCGTAGAGGCCAAACGCAGCCGGGAACGGCGGCTTGAAACGCGGCTTGCCCTGCTTGCCCTCAAGCGACTCGAGCAGCGCCGTCTCCTCACCGCAAATGTAGGCCCCTGCGCCGACGAACGTGTACAGGTCGTAGTCGATGCCCGAACCCTGGATGTTCTTGCCGAGCAGACCTGCCTCGTAGGCTTCCTTCACGGCAGCTTCGAAGCGCGGCACCGGCTCGCCGAGAAACTCGCCACGAATGTAGTTGTAGCCAACCGTCGCACCCATCGCGTAGCCGCCGATCGCCAGACCCTCGACGAGCGCATGCGGGTTAAAGCGCAGGATGTCCCGGTCATGGCAGGTGCCCGGCTCGCTCTCGTCCGAATTGCAGACGGCGTATTTCTGCATCGGCGCGTTGCGCGGCATGAAACTCCATTTGGTGCCCGTCGGAAAGCCCGCGCCGCCGCGGCCCCGCAGACCCGAGGCCTTGACCGCATCGATCACCTGCTCGCGAGTCATCTCGCCTGCGAGGATCTTGCGCCAGGAGGAATAGCCGCCAATCTTCTGATAGGTCTCGAGTGTCCACGGCCGCTCGAGCCCCATCGACTCGAACACAACCAGGTTCATCCGCTCGCGCCAGGTATCTACCGCATTGCTCATGGCAGTCCATCCAGGATCTTGTCGACCTTTTCAGGCGTCAGGTACTCGTGGAACTCATGATCGACCATCATCATCGGCGCGCCCGTGCAAGCCGCGAGACATTCCTCTTCCTTTTTGAGGAAGATGCGCTTGTCCGGCGTGCTCTCGCCCACCTTGATGCCGAGCTTGCGCTCGCAATGCGCGAGGATGTCCTCGGCGCCATTCAACCAGCAGCTGATGTTGGTGCAGACGCTGACGTGATGCCGACCGCACTCGTGCGTCTCGAACATCGAGTAGAACGTAGCGACCTCGTACACCTGAATCGACGGCAAGCGCAGATACTCGGCGACGGCGTCCATCAGCGGCGGCGTCAGAAAGCCCTGGTTCTGCTCCTGAACGAAGCGCAATGCGGAGAGCGTCGCCGAGCGCTGCCGGCCGGCCGGAAAACGGCTGATCCAGCCGTCGATCTCATGGCGAGTGTGCTCGCTCAGCAGGTGCACGTTCGGCCCCTCGCCCGGCAAAAATCTTTGGCCGTCGCTGGTGGGCACGCCCTCGGTCGCGCTGGAACTCATCGGTCGATTTCTCCGAAAACGATGTCCTGGGTGCCGATGACCGCCACCACGTCCGCCAGCATGTGACCGGTAACCATCTCCTCGAGAGCGGCCAAATGCGGGAAGCCCGGCGCGCGACACTTCAAGCGATAGGGTTTGTTGGCGCCATCCGAGACAAGGTAAATGCCGAACTCGCCTTTCGGGGCCTCGACGGCCGCGTAGGTCTCGCCCTCCGGCACGCAATAGCCTTCGGTCATGAGCTTGAAGTGGTGAATGAGCGATTCCATATCGCCCTTCATGTTCTCGCGCCGCGGCGGACGGACCTTGGCGTCGGCCACCATCACGGGGCCCGGATTGCGCTTCAGCCACTCTACGCACTGCGCGATGATGCGGTTCGATTGCCGCAGCTCCTCGATGCGCACTAGATAACGGTCGTAGCAATCGCCATTCACGCCGACCGGGATGTCGAAGTCGAGTTTGGAGTACACCTCGTAGGGCTGCATCTTGCGCAGGTCCCACGCAATGCCCGACCCACGCAGCATCGGCCCAGAGAACCCGAGCTGCATCGCCCGCTCCGGAGACACCACACCGATATTGACCGTGCGTTGTTTCCAGATCCGATTGTCGGTGAGCAGCGTTTCGTACTCATCGACGGCCTTCGGGAAGCGCCGCGTGAACGCTTCAATGAATTCCAGCAGACCCGCCGCACGCGCCTCGTTGAGGCGGTCGGCGTCTTTCTGCGAGCGCCAACGCGAGGCCTGGTACTTCGGCATCTCGCGGGGCAAATCGCGGTGCACGCCGCCCGGGCGATAGTACGTGGCGTGCATGCGCGTGCCCGAGACGGCCTCGTAGCAATCCATCAGATCCTCGCGCTCCTTGAACGCGAGCAGGAACACGGTCATTGCGCCGATATCGAGCCCGTGTGCCCCCAGCCACATCAAGTGGTTCAGGATGCGCGTGATCTCATCGAACATCGTCCGGATGTACTGCGCGCGAAGCGGCGGCGTCACGCCAAGCAGGCGCTCGATCGCCATGACGTAGGCGTGCTCGTTGCACATCATCGAGACGTAATCGAGCCGGTCCATGTAGCCGATCGACTGATTGAACGGCTTCGACTCGGCGAGCTTTTCCGTGGCCCGATGCAGCAGACCGATGTGCGGATCGGCCTTCTGCACAACTTCACCGTCGAGCTCCAGCACGAGGCGCAGTACGCCGTGGGCCGCCGGATGCTGCGGCCCGAAGTTCATGGTGTAGGACTGGATCTCAGCCATTCGCCGACCCCCTGCCCTCGATCAACGCCGGGTCATAGCGGTTGTCGTGGCGGATCACCCGCGGCACGAGGGTGCGCGGCTCGATGCTGACCGGCTCATAGACCACACGCTGTTTCACGGGGTCGTAGCGCACTTCCACGTTGCCGATTAGCGGGAAGTCCTTGCGGAACGGGTGGCCGATGAAACCGTAGTCGGTGAGCAACCGTCGCAGATCCGGGTGTCCGCGGAACAGGATGCCGAACAGATCGAAGGCCTCGCGTTCGAACCAATTAGCCGACGCCCACACCCCGACCAACGAATCGATGATCGGCTCGTCATCGTCGGCGCAGAAGCTGCGCAGCCGCAGCCGGCGATTACCACTGATCGAGAGCAGCTGAGCCACGACCGCAAAACGGCGCCCCGATGGGCGCTCTTCGGCCTCGAGCGGACCTGCGGGTCGACCTCCTGCCCGAGTGACACCGCGCGAGAAGCCGGAACCGGTGGCCGAGAGGGTCTTCCATTCGGAGCGGCCGTAGTCGAGATAATCGACGCCAGCCAAATCGACGAGCATTTCGAAGCGCAGCGCCGGATGGTCGCGCAGCGCCGTGGCCACGGCGAGAAGGTGAGCCGGCTCGCACTCGTAGGCGAGCTCATCGGGCAACGAATCGACCCGCTTGGCTGACCCTGCGAGCACCTCATCGACCGTGACGGCGAAAGCGGCCAGATCGCTCATGGCCGTGTCACCGAGCTCGTGCGCGCGATTTTCTTCTGCAGCTGGATGATGCCGTAGAGCAGCGCCTCGGCCGTAGGCGGGCAGCCTGGCACGTACACATCGACCGGCACGATACGATCGCAGCCGCGCACGACAGCGTAGGAGTAGTGGTAGTAACCGCCACCATTGGCACAGGATCCCATCGAGATCACCCAGCGCGGCTCAGGCATCTGGTCGTAGACCTTGCGCAGCGCCGGTGCCATTTTGTTGACGAGCGTGCCCGCAACGATCATCACGTCCGATTGGCGCGGGCTCGGCCGAAACACGATGCCGAAGCGATCAAGATCGTAGCGGGATGCCCCGGCGTGCATCATCTCCACGGCGCAACAGGCGAGCCCGAACGTCATCGGCCACAGCGAGCCGGTGCGTGCCCAGTTGACGAGGTTGTCGACCTGGGTCGTGACGAAACCGCGCTGCGCAAAGCCCTGCGCGTCGGCGTCTTGGGTCAATCCCACTCGAGCGCCCCCTTCTTCCACTCGTAGATGAAGCCCACGATGAGGATGCCAAGGAAGATCCCCATCGAGACGAGGCCGAACGTGCCAATGGATTTCAAGGCGACGGCCCACGGAAACAGGAAGGCGATTTCCAGATCAAAGACGATGAAGAGAATCGCCACGAGGTAGTAGCGCACATCGAACTTCATGCGCGTGTCTTCGAAGGCCTCGAAGCCGCACTCGTAGGCCGAGAGCTTCTGCGCATCGTTGGGAGAACGGCTGAAGTATCGGCCGAAGCCCGTGCCGAGCAGCAACAACACGGCTGCAAGACCCGAGGCCACCAACAGGAAAATCAACGCCGGCAAGTAATTCGACAACATTCACCCGCTCCCGCACACGCGTGGC
>RGWK01000115.1 GCA_010029775.1 Gammaproteobacteria bacterium | reverse complement strand
CATCGACACCACCGTGGCCAACGTCGCACTGCCCGTGTTGCAGGGCAGTTTGTCCGCGACGCGTGAGCAGGCCTCGTGGGTACTCACGTCGTACCTGATTGCCAGTGCACTGGCGTTGCCTGCACTGGCGGCACTCGAGGCGAGGCTCGGTTTGCGTCGGGCCTTCATGCTCGCGATCGGCGGATTCGGCGTCGCGTCGATTGGTTGCGGGCTCGCACCGAACATCGAGATACTGGTGGCAGCCCGGTTTCTCCAGGGGCTCTGCGGCGCCGTACTGATCCCGCTCGGGCAGACTGCACTGCAGAATGCATACCCGCGCGAGTTGCTGGCCCGCGCGTTTGCCCTTCTAGGTGTGGGGGTGATGGTCGGTCCGGTGGCGGGGCCATGGGTAGGCGGTTGGCTCACCGAGAATTTCGGTTGGCGCGCGGTATTCTTCGTCAATGTGCCGTTTCTGATCGTCGCGCTAGGCGGCATGTGGGCCACGTTGCGTGGCGAAGCGGCGGTTGCACCGCGGCCTTTCGATCGTCTTGGGTTTGTGTTGCTGGCCCTCTGCCTCGTCGCCTTGCAGCTTGCGGTCGATCGCGGCGAGCAACTCGATTGGTTTGATTCGGCGGAGATCGTTATCGAAGTGTTCGTGGCCTGCGTTGCGGGCTACATGTTCGTCGCGCATGCATTCACCGCACGCAACACGCTTTTTTCGGGGCAGTTGATACGTAATCGGAATTTTATGGTCGGTCTGCTGATGGCCGTTTGCGTAGGCTGGCCATTCATGGGTGCGATGGTCTTGTTGCCGCAATTTCTGCAGGAAGTGCAGGGGTACAACGTCTTGGGTGCAGGGCTGTTGATGGCGCCACGGGGGCTGGGTCTCATGGTGGCCATGGCCGTCCTTGGTCGCTACGCGGCAATGCTCGACCCGCGTCGGGTGTTGTCGGTGGGCGCGCTACTGAGTGCGACCGGATTGCTGTCGTTCTCGTTCGCCCCCGCGGATGCGCCGGCGGCTTGGCTGACTCTGTGGCTCGTGGTTCAGGGGGTAGGTCTCGGATTGATTTTCGTACCTATCAATACGGTGTCGTTCGTCACTCTGACACCGGAACTGCGTACCGAAGGCGCTGCGCTCATGACGCTTGCGCGAAACATTGGTGGCAGTCTTGGCGTGGCGCTGATCGTGCGCGGGATATCGCAGGATGTCACTGCCAATGCGCAGCGCCTTGCCAGCATCGCGCAGGTGTCGGATTTGGAGCCGCAGTCGACCGCTTTCGCGTGGTTGCTCGGCGAAATTCATCGTGAGGCACTGGTGATCGCGTATTCCAACCAGTATGCGCTGCTGACGCTCATGCCCTTGCTGTTGCTGCCGCTCGTATGGATGACGGTCATGCCGCGAGCCGCCTCTCATCGCTCGTGATGGCAGCGGCGAGTGCAGTCCCGCGAAGTTCATGGTGGGTGCGCGCGCTCGCCTCCCTGCCGATGTCGGCGTTGCATGCTCTCTCAGTCTTGTTAGCTTGGCTTGCGATGCGGGTGTTTCACTACGAGGCACAACGAATCCGCGACAGCTTGTGCATTGCGTTTCCACAACTCGATCCGGCAGGCATCGAGCAGTTGCGCGCGGCGCACTATCGAAGTTTTGCCGATGTGCTCGTCGAGATCATCAAGGCCGCGAGCATACCGGGCAATGATCTTGATGCTCGAATGCACTTCCCAAACCTCGATGTATTGCGTGCGCCGGTCAAGGCGGGCACTCCGGTGCTCATCGTCGCGGCGCATCAATGCAATTGGGAGTGGATCCTGCTGGGCCTGTCTCGACAGCTCGGGGTCCCGCTCGATGCGGCGTACAAGCCGCTGGTGAATAGTTGGGCCGACCGAGAGATGCTCGCCTTGCGCAGCCGCTTCGGAGCGCGCCTGGTCGCCTCGGGTGTGCTGATGCGCGACATGATCGCGCGTCGACGTGTGCCGCGAGTGGTGGCGCTGGTCGCCGATCAAGAACCGGTTTCGAGCGAGCGGCGTCACTGGACGCGGTTCCTCAATCGCGATACGGCGTTTTTCATGGGGCCCGACGTGCTCGTCAACTCGTTCGGCTACCCGGCCTTCTTCGTTGCCATACGCCGCACGAGTCGCGGTGCCTACGAGGTTCGCTTCGAGCCGTTGTGGCAGCGTGGGGAAGCGCTGCAGCCGGGTGAGTTCACCGGGCGTTACGCCCGGCGGGTCGAGCAGCAGATCCGCGAGAGCCCGGCGGATTGGCCGTGGTCCTACAAGCGCTGGCGACTTCGGCCAGAGCGCACGCCGTCTTGCCCGGGCGACGATGATTCCGCAGAATCCGCCGCACCGTGAGCGATCCCAACGCCAGAGCCCGAGCCGTTAGCCGCATTTTGGTGATTCGGCCCAATCACCGGCTTGGCAACAACGTGTTGTTGACGCCGTTGCTCGCGGAGCTCGAGGTGCTGTTCCCGGGTGCCGAGGTGGAGGTGCTGACGGGAGGCGGGGCCGCGAGGCAGGTGTTCGCCGGATTCAAGCGTGTTACCACGGTCCACGCTTTTCCGAACTGGAGCTTCATCCGACCCCATACCGTGCTTGCCATCCTGCAACGGATTCGCAAAGCGCGTTACGACCTCGCCATCGACGCCTCGGTGAGATCCCGCAGCGGTCGGTTTTTGCTTGGGTTGGTCACGGCGCGCTATCGCGTCGGCTACGCCTGGGGCATTGGCTGGCGTGATCGGTGTCTAAGTCACCCGGTTGTGCGCGGCGGTGAGCCGCCGCATATGGCACAGACGGCCGCGTACCTGGTGCGAGCTGCGCTGTCTCGGGAGCTGTGCTTGCCCGATTCGACCGACGGTCCGCCCTTGCTCGATGTGCGGGTTTCGCCCGGTGAGCGTGCGGAGGCCCGAGCGCTGCTCGCTCGGGTGCTCGCGGGCTCCGGCGGTTCGACCATGGGCGATGCGCCGATCGATCAGGGTCGACTGTTGGTGAGCCTCTATCCGTTCGCCACGGCAGCAAAAAATTATCCGGAAAGCTGGTGGCTGCAGGTAGCCGCTGGTTTGCGCGCCTTGTCGCCGAACATCGATGTGATCGAGATCGTGCCCGGCGATGGCCGCGCGCGTTTGCGCGGCGAGGTGCCTGCGCTGTACTCCACGCGCATCCGGGAACTGGCTGCGGTGATCGCGCAAAGCCGGCTGTTCGTCTCCGGTGACTGTGGCGTCATGCACCTCGGCAGTGCTGCAGGTGTTCAGGTGTTGGGGCTGTTCAAGGTGACCGATCCTTCGGTCTATGCCCCGTACGGCAGAGGCAGCGAGGGCTTTAAAGCCGATGACGAGGACCCAGCAGCCGTCGTCCAGCGCGCGGGAGCGTTGTTGGGTCTGATCTGACCCGGTGAAACCACCGCGACGCCTCGCCCAAGATGGCGAAGCGTCGCGGCGTCAAGTTAGGCCTTCCTTAGAACGGCAGTCCGTGCGCCGAGCCGCCCATGCACAGCAACATGGGGAAGGAGAGCAGGAAGTTCACGCGTGAGGTGAGGGTGGCCGTGCGACGTGCCTTTGCCTTCTCCTCGTCGGTCGCGGGGACCACGCCGATGACTTTTTTCTGGTTCGGCCAGATCAGGACCCACACGTTGAACAGCATGATCGTGCCGAGCCAGGCGCCGATGCCGATGACCTCGCTGCCCGGTTGCAGCGTGAAGGCATCCATGAAGCGTCCACCGAGCAACCAACCGCCCGTCAACCAAGTCGCCACGGCAGCCCAGCGGAACCACAGCAGCGCGCGTGGTGCGACGTATTTCACGATGCCTGCGCCGCCCGGACCGCCCTTGTCGGCATTGGCTGCCGCGAGCGCCGGAATCTGCGCAACGTTGAAGTAGTACAGCAAACCGATCCAGAAGATGCCGGTGACGATGTGCGCCCATCGGCCGAGCGAGAGGTGACTGAATTCGCCGCCGGGGGTGTTCGGCAGGACCATCACCACGATGGCGAACAACACGCCGAGAGTGACGGTGGTGCCAACGCTATCCAAAGGGTTCTTCATATTCGATTACGCTCCGAGATGTTCTGAACGATTTGAAGAATAGGCGAGCAACCCCCATAATTCAACGCGTTCCATTGCTTGCGACAGACCTAAGGAAGGGCAATGTCGTTTACCGGTTCGAATCAGCGATCGCGGCCGATGTCGCCGTGCATCAGTGTGTGTGCGCTCGATGCCAGCGGGCATTGCGCAGGGTGCTTGCGTACGCGTGACGAAATCGCGGGATGGATCAGGCTTTCGGCCGATGAGCAGTGGGCATTGTTGAGCGAATTAGATCAGCGACGAGCGGCGCGACAGCTGCGCTCGCGCAATGCAGGAGGTTGATTCGATGGACGTCAACGAACGTATACAGTCGCAGTTGTCAGCTGCCCCGGTCGTGCTGTTCATGAAGGGCACACCGGATTTCCCGCAGTGCGGCTTCTCGGCGCAGGCGGTGAGTGCCCTGCGCGCCTGCGGCGCGCGCTTCCATGCCGTCAACATCTTCGAGGATCCGGAGCTGCGCGAAGCGCTCAAGCGGCTGTCGAATTGGCCCACCTACCCGCAGCTGTACGTCAAGGGTGAACTGCTCGGCGGCTGCGACATCACGCTCGAGATGTTCCGCAGCGGTGAGTTGCAAACGGCGCTCACCGAGGCGGGTGCCGTCGGTTAAGGCAATTCCGTAGCGACCGGGGAGGTCGGATCAACGCCGTTCGATGCGGCGGGTGGTTCCTCGGTCCAGCCGAGTTCGCGCACGCGCTTTTCGGCCTCCAGATAACTCGGCAGGCAAAAATTGCAGACCTTGCAGAATAGGTCTGCGGTGCGCTCTGCATCGTAGGCTGCCGCGTGCGCTTCCGAGGAGTCCCACTGCAATCCGCTCGCGAGAGTCGCCTTGGCGAGCACGGTCTGCCCAAGCGCTGCGCCTGCGAGCGTTACCGTGTCAAAACTCGAAAACGGATGAAACGGATTGCGCTTGATGTCCGCGCGCGCCACCGCCGCGTTGAGGAAGCCAAGATCGAACGACGCGTTGTGACCCACCAGGATCGCGCGCTTGCAGCCGTGTCGTCGTACTGCCTCCCGCACTTCCTTGAAGATCCGACCGAGGGCGTCCTTTTCATCGATGGCGGGGCGCAGCGGATGAAACGGGTCGATGCCTGTGACGGCCAGAGATGCCGGTACGATGTTGGCGCCCTCAAAGGGCTTGACGTGATAGGAGTGGGTCGCGCCACGCTGCAGCGTGCCATCCGGCGCGATGTCCACGATGACAGCGGCAATCTCCAGCAGCGCATCGGTCGCACAGTTGAGTCCGCCGGTCTCGACATCGACCACGACGGGCAAGAAGCCACGGAAGCGGCGCGCCATCGGCGAGTCTGCAGCAGCCGGGCTCGGTGCAGACTCGGTCACGATTCGACGAGCTGCCAGGACAAGGTGTCACCCGCACGCATGGGAACCACCGTGCCCGAGCCGAACGCATAGGCTTGCGGTACCTGCCAGCTCACACGCCTGAGGGTGACGGTCGTGGTGTTGCGTGGAAGACGGTAGAAATCAGCGCCATTGAGGCTGGCGAACGCCTCGAGGCGCTCGAGACGACCCATGCGTTCGAAGGCTTCCGCATACAGCTCAAGGGCCGCGTGTGCCGAGTAGATACCGGCGCAGCCACACGCAGCTTCCTTGGTGTGACGTTCATGCGGCGCGGAGTCGGTGCCGAGGAAAAACCGTGGATTGCCGCTCGTTGCTGCCTCGAGTAACGCCTGCCGATCGGGCTCGGTCTTGAGCACCGGCAGGCAGTAGAAGTGAGGGCGGATCCCGCCGCGAAACATCTCGTTCCGGTTGTAGAGCAGGTGCTGCGGGGTGATCGTTGCCGCCACATCTTCGCGGGCGTTTTGCACGAAATCCACGGCTGCAGCAGTGGTGATGTGCTCGAAAATCACGCGCAGTCGCGGGTGTCGAACGACGAGCGGTCGCAAGGTCCGCTCGATGAACTCCCGCTCGCGATCGAAAACGTCGATCTCGTCAGCCGTGACTTCACCATGGATCTGCAGCGGCAGTTCGCGCTCTGCCATGCGCGCGAGGACCGCGTCGATGCGCCGAATGTCGGTGACGCCGGCGTCGCTGTGGGTAGTGGCCCCGGCCGGGTACAACTTGCAACCCACCACAAAGCCGCTGTCGCGCGCCCTGTCAATTTCCTCAGGCGAGGTGCGATCGGTCAGGTACAGCGTCATCAAGGGTTCGAAATCAGACCCTGCGGGCCGCGCCGCCAGGATGCGTTGGCGGTATTCGCCCGCAAGTGCCGTCGTGGTGACGGGCGGTTTGAGGTTCGGCATAACGACTGCACGGGCGAACTGCCTGGCCGTGTGCGGCAGCACCGCACGCAGCGCTTCGCCGTCGCGCAGATGCAGGTGCCAGTCATCCGGGCGGAGCAAGGTCAGGTGATCGTGCATGCGAGGTGCGGATGCTAGCACAGCGAACACGGTAGGCCGCCGGGCGTAAAAAAGTTAACATTACGGTTTTCACAAACTCGATCGTTGCGAGACGATGGATAGGACGGGGGTTATGTCCGACACGCAGCATCAGGATCTGGATCCCGGTGAGACTCGGGAATGGCTGGAGTCGATTGACTCCGTGCTCAAGGC
>RGWK01000114.1 GCA_010029775.1 Gammaproteobacteria bacterium | reverse complement strand
GCTGCCTGTTCCACGAGATGTGTTTCGCACCAACTCGCTCAATCTGATGCTCTCACTCGCGGCGAGCGGGCGGTTTCTCAGTCCTTTGCCCGAACACCTCGTCGCCGAGTCGGCGATGGTCGACGAGCTGCGCGTGTTGCCGGTGTTGGGCGGTTACATCGAGCGTCAGGCCGGACTCATTTACCGCAAGGCGGATGCCTCGCGTCCGGCTGTGGAGCATGTGCTCCAGGAGTTCCGCCGCGTGGCGCGCAGCATGACGACTGCTCAGGCGAGCGCTTCGCTCACCGGATCGTAGGAAAACAGGCCGAGCGAATCCTCGTTGCGTACGGGCTGATCCCGCAGTCGCTCTGGCTGCATGCCCGCGAGGCGCTCGCCGCCCGCGGCCGATTCGTGATGGATCAGCGTGACGCGTGCGTGGCGTGTGCGCTCATAGCGGCGAAACGCCGCGATAAGCCCTGCCTCGGTTTGCGGCGCGTCGCTCTCGGCGGTACTCGCGATGACGCAGCGGCCAAGAATCACCGCATCCTCGAGCGCCGAGGCTGCGCCTTGCCCGAACCACGGCATCATCGGATGGGCAGCATCGCCCAGAAGCGCGACGCAGCCGCGCGTCCACTCGGGCAGCGGTTCGCGCGCGAACAGCCCCCATTTATGACAGCGTCCTTCCGGCGTTGCAGCCAGTATCGAGTGGACTTCCGGATGAAATCCATGCAACAGCGCCGCGGCCTCGGCGACCGTGCCGGTTTGCGACCAACCCTCCGGCTGCCATTCGTCGACACGTGCGAAGGCCACGTAGTTCATCAGACCGCCGCGGCGCACCGGATACCTTACGAACAGCCGACCGGGGCCTGCGAATACTTTGGAGCCGGCGCTCAGTGGAACGCCCTCGAGTGCGGCCAGAGGCACGAGCCCGCGCCAGGCGACGAAGCCGCCAAATTTTGGTGCCGTGGCGCCAAAGACCTGTGTGCGAACCAAGGACTTCAAGCCATCGGCTGCAACTACGGCGGCCGCGGAGTTTTCATGACGGTTCGCTGCCGCATCCTCGAACCTGAGGCGTGTCGACGAGCCGGGCGTACCGTTGCTCTCGAGAGCGATCAGACGACGATCGGTGCGCAAGCCATCCGGTGACTGCTTGAGCCACGCGTCGAGCAATACACGATGCAGATCGGCGCGATGCATCTGCAAATAGGGGGCGCCGTATCGTTGCACGGTGTCACTGCGATCGAAGGCGACCAATACTTCGCCGGTCGCGTAGTGGCAGGTCAGCATCTGCGGTGGCTCATCGGCGAGGGCACGAATGCGCTCGCCGACGCCCAACCAGTCGAGCGCTTTCACCGCATTCGGCGTCAGCGAAAGACCCGCGCCGACCTCGCCGACCGTGCTCGCTTGCTCGTAGACGACGGCGTCAACGCCTGCCTTGCGCATGGCGAGTGCAGTGGCGAGCCCGCCGATGCCCGCACCGATAATGGCGGTGTTCATGGCAAGAGGCCGAGGGCGCCGGGGTTGATGAGATTCAGCGGATCCACTTCGCGCTTGAGTTGGTGCAGCAACGAGCAGAACGCCGGGGAGCGATCCTGCAGATACGGATACGCTCGACCGATCTGCAGGTGAGCGCCCGCATGCCGACGCATCAGCTCGACGATCTCGATCCGCAATCGCTCGACGTATTCACGGCCTTCGGGGTTGGCTGAGCCCGGCTTGAGCACAGATTGCAATTCCGTGGGAAGCGTTGCCGCATGCAGCGGTAGCCACTCGTCTTCCCAGTAGATAACCGGTTCGTACAGCAAGGCCGACGGGCCCACTGCTGCGAACACCACGAACATGCACACGCGATGTGCCGCGCACTGCGCGGCTTCGCGATCGCGCAGGGCGACGAATTCCGCATGAAAGGCCGCTGCGGCCGAATGCGGCAGGATCACGTGCAGCGGCAGCAGGCGACGACCCGCGGGCCCTACGACCATCGGCGCAGGAAAGGGCTGTGCTTGCACGACGGCGGCCATGCTGTTGGCGACTTCGCGTCCCTGCAGGGCGGCGATGGTGCGCAGTTCCTGCAGATCGAGCGCCAGACGTCGAGAATCATGTGCTTCGCAGAGAAAGTGGCCGATGTAGGTCGAGCCCGAGAGAAATCGGCGGCCACCGCGTGCCATGCGTAAGAGTTGCCGCAGCGCGGCGCCCACCCCGTGCTGCGCCCGAACCACCTGCCACAGCATGCTGAGATCCTGCGCGAGCGCGGCCTCGCCTGCCGCGAGGCGTGCAAGAGCCGTCTCCAGGCCAAACATTTCGGTGGCGAGGCCTCGTCGCGAGACGTTGGCCACCGTGGTGGCGAGCGCCTCGAAGCTGTCGAAGGCGAACGACACGCTGTCGCGCACGGCTGGCCTCGGCTCAAGTTGCAGGGTGACTGCCGTCTTGATGCCGAGGGCTCCGGCGTCACCGGTGAAGAGACCCGTGAGGTCCGGGCCATAGGGCCGGAAAAACGCTTCGCGCTGCGCCTGACCGATGCGCGCGGTGTCGAGTGTCTCGCCGGTACCCAGCACCACTTCGAAGCCGAGCGCCGCAGAGGCCGAGGTGCCATGTTTGGCGGAACCGAAGGTGGCCGCGCCTTGCGACATGCCGCCTCCCAGGGTTGCTCGTGCGCCGGACATGGGGCCCCAGAATTTCGCGCGCAAGCCCTGCGGCGCGAGTGCGGCATCCAGTTCCGCCCAAGTGCAGCCGCTTTCCGCCGTGACGGTCAGATCGAGCGGGGAGATGGAGCGGATGCGCTTGAGCGCAGAGAGATCCACGATGGCTGAATGATTATCGATCGGCAGGTAGGCGTCGGTGTAGGACATGCCTCCACCTCGCACATGCAATGCCGTACGAGACACGCGTGCGGCCTGCACGATCGCGATGACGTCGGCCAGATCCTGTGGCTGAAGCACTGCGAGGGCGGATGTGCCACGTCGATAGACATCCTGCGAGTAGAGCGCACAGGTGGCCTCATCGGTGACGACGCGGGCCGCACCGATCGCCGTGCGAAAGCCCGCCAGGGCCTCGATCGCCGCCGTCATGCGATGCGTCAATCCTTGACTGCAGTGGTGCAGTGCAAAAACGTCGGTGTGGGTCCGCTGTGCGTGACGCGCAAGCCCGCGTCTTTCATCAACTGGCCGAAATCACTGGCGACAAAGGCGGGGGAATAGGGCTCGCAGTTGTAGAGCGCATCGAACTTCAGCCAGAGCTTATTTGCCGCGGGCAGATTGCGGTTGTTGGGCGCATCGACCACCGTGAAGCGGCCGCCCGGACGCAGCAAGCGGTGAACTTCACCGAGGATCTGCGCGAACAGCCGTTCGGGGACCTCGTGAAAGAGAATATAGGCGAGGATCACGTCGTACTGGCCGGAGGGCAGTTGGGTGTTTTCGGCGAGTCCTTGCCGAAAATGCACATCGATGCCGAGATCCGTGGCGCGCTTGTGCGCGTAGCGCAGCAGCGGCAAGCCCACATCAAGCCCGCAAACGTCAGCCTGCGGGAATCTTTGCTTGAGGGCCGTGGTGCACTGGCCGATCGAGCAGCCAAGATCGAGCACGCGGTGGACCTTGCCATCCTCGGGAGCGGCGACGAGATCGACGACCTGCTGATGCAGTTCATCCTGATCGTTGTCACCCTGATAGAAAACCTTCGTGCCGTGGTGAAAGACGTATCCGGCGAGCGAGTCGCCGCAGTAGCCGCCCGGCTGCAGATGGATGTCGAGCGTCGCGTATTTCGGTACTTCGAAGTTCGGGTCGTAGTGCAGGCGATCGGGGCGGCTGCGCTCGGCCGCCTCCAGCTCGGCTTCGTAGTGCGCGCGTCGCTGCGCGAAACTCTCGTGGATCTTCTGCCAGGTCTGTTGCTGCTGGCTGCGCATCAAGCGCTTCCACAGGCGGGTATAGGGTCGCAGCTCCGCATCGGCCGACTCCGCAAAGCCCATGATGCGCGGAAACATCGCGCGGATGCTGTGGTTGCGCAGGCTTTCCATGAAAGCCAAATAGCTCTCGTCTTCGAGGGTGGGCGTACGGGGCAGCAGTCCGATGGTTCCGCGGTTCATGCCTGTTTCGCTTCCTGTCTGGCGGCCTCGAGGCTCTTGGCGAACACATCATACTCATTGATGTCGCTCTTGCGTTCGCGTGTCCAGCGAGTGGCGAAACCCCTCGGGTACTCGGCATCGCCCTCGCGCCGCCCATCCTCCGACCAGACGAGCGGGCACAACGGGCCCATTGGTCGTTCACCCGCGACCATTTCGTCGAAACTGATGCCGGCGAGGTTCACGCAGTCCGGCCGCGGATCCCAGCGGATGTCATCGCCGAAGATGCGTACGGACACCGCGATGCGCCAAATGTCCTCCGGGTTGCCGCCCGAGTAATGCAAGGTCCAGGGGTGTACGACCAGCAGATCGCCGGGCTCCATATCCCAGGTCAGGAATCGCGCCGAGGGGTCGCTGCGCAGCGGCTCGGGATTCGGGTGAGGCACTCGGTCGGGCGGCTTGATCATCTTGCGAGCGTTGGGCGAGAACAGCCAGTAGCGCACATCCTGCACGTGCGAACCGGCGAGACACTCGAGCGAGTTGGCCTTGGTGATTGGTGTGAGCGGCATCCAGAGCGACGGCACCATCTTGCCGCTGACCGGCCAGCCCATACGGTCGGTGTGCCAAATGGTCTTTTCCGCTGAGCGCGGTGCCTTGGCAAACATCTCATCGAAGAAAAAATGTGCTTCTTTGGATTTCATCACCCGGCAGGCGGCTTCGGCCATCGGGCCGTTGAAGGCGAGTTCGCGAAATTCGGGAATCGTCCGCGCCATGTACCGCCCGGGGTAGGTCGGCAGCAGACCGAAGTCTTCCTTGTTGGCTAGGGCCACAAAGCATTGGCCGGTGCTACGGCGGAGTCGAGACAATCACTCGCGTGAACGCACAACCTCTCAATTCCGCTGTGGGTAGCGAGCCCGTGGGCCGGCGCGTGTCCGTCGGGCATGCCGAGTTGCATGTCGAGGAGTATGGCGAGGGGGAGCCTTTGCTGCTGGTCGCCGGCCTCGGCGGCAGCGGTCGGTTCTGGATGCAGCAGGTCCCAGAGTTTGCCAAGCATTTCCGCGTAATCCTGCATGATCATCGCGGGGTCGGCCGTTCGGGCCCGGGCCCGCTCATCTCCAACGTGGGTGACATGGCAGGCGATCTGCTGCAACTCATGGACGCGCTCGGCATCGACAGCGCCCACCTCGTCGGTCATTCCACGGGCGGATCCATCGGTCAACATATTGCCCTGCACGCTCCAGAGCGCATCCGCTCACTCGTGTTGAGTGCGAGTTGGGGCGGTCCGACGCCGCTGTTCGTGCAGACCTTTCATACCCGACGCGACATCCTCATCAACTCGGGGCCGCTCAATTACCTGATGGTTGGCACGCTGCTCGCCACGCCCGCGTGGTACCTGCAGCAGCGTTTCGCCAGCACGCAGGATTATTTCCGCACGAGACTCGCCGAATTCCCGGGACTGGAAATCGAACTCGGCCGACTCAATGCGGTAATGCGGCACGACTTGCGGCATCGTTTGCACGAGATCGATAAACCCACGTTCGTCATCGGCGCCAAGGACGACCAACTGACCCCGCCGGGCTTGTCTGAAGAACTTGCGCAGCGCATCCCCGGTGCGCGACTCTCTCTGCTCAATGAAGGCGGGCATTTCTGTCCGCACACGGTGACCGCGACCTACAACGCGGCGGTACTCGGGTTTTTGCTCGAGCAACAGGGTCGGGAGGGGCAGACATGTCAGCCGAGGATTTCCGTCAACCGAGCGCAGTGATCAGCGGCCCCGAAGACGGGCAGTCGCTTTGGCAGCCGTTGCCCTCGCGCGGCTACGTGACGGTGAAGTTTTCACCGCAGAACATGCCCTACGACACGTTTTCTTCGGGGATTCAACTGCTCCCGCCTGGTTGCCACATCCGCGAGCATGGTCACCAGCAGAATCACGAGTTGGTATTCGTGTACGAGGGTACGGGCACCGTCACCATCGAAGGCGAGACCACACCGCTGGAGCCCGGCTCTGCGGTGCTGTTCGGTCGGTACGCGCGCCATCGCATCGACAATACGGGTGACGTCGACATGAAACTCTTTTGGGTGTTCATGCCGCCTGGTCTTGAGGACTGGTTCAATGCGATTGGTCGGCCCCGGCAGCCCGGCGAACCGATGCCTGAGCCGTTCCCGCGTCCCGAAAACGTGGCCGAAGTGCAGCAGCGCATGCGCTTCGTGCCGCCGCGGAGCTGAACAGATGCGTGTGCTGACCCGCGACGATCTCGAGCAGGTGCTCGGCTTCGAGGCCTGCATCGCCGAGATGCGTCGCGCGATGATTGCGACCTCCGAACGGCGTTGCAGTCTGCCATTGCGGCAGTTCATGCCCGTGCCCGGCCGCGCAGGAAAACTCGGATTGATGCCCGGGTACATCGGAGCGGCGGCGAGCGGTGAAGGCGAGTGTTTCGGCGTCAAGATCGTCTCCAAGTTCGAGCGACCTGCAGGAGATCCGCATGGCTCGCACGTCGGTGCGGTGATGCTGTTCGATGCCGACAGCGGGTTGCCCTTAGCGCTGCTCGAAGGCGGTACGCTGACGGCGATCCGTACGGCATCGATGACGGCGCTCGCTACGGACGCACTGGCGCGGCCGAATGCCCGTCGTCTGTTGATCGTCGGCACGGGCGAGGAG
>RGWK01000113.1 GCA_010029775.1 Gammaproteobacteria bacterium | reverse complement strand
GATGAGCGCGAGCGGCATGCCCGCCTCGCGAGCGCGCTCGGCATGATTGACGATATTGAACACGCTGCGAGTGACGCGTACGCCCCAGCGGGAGCCGACTGCCCGCAGATTGGGGCCGAGACCGAGACCCGAGTTCACGGGAGTCTCCCATTGCATCAGGCGAACGAGGCCGTGATCGGACTGCTGGTGCCCGAGACGCACCGACTGCAGCGACGAGTTCACGCCGTATCGGGCCAGCGCCTCAGTGGCGGTGAGCGTGCCCCGCGCGAGCGGGTAACAGCCATAGGCTGCGTAGTCGGCGATGGCCGTATCGAGATCGGGCACGCCAACGCAGACTTCATGCAGGCCGCCGAAACAGCCTTCCGGTGCGGAACTCATGACGGCGATGATGGCACAGTAGCGCTGCGGATCAGAAACTGCTCTTGGTTTCGATCACCAGTTGCATGTTGTTGATCGATCGATCCCCATTTAGCGGGAAGGCGAGATCGATGTGCAGCACGTTGCCGAGGGCTGTGCGGCTATTGCCAAGTCGCAGGCCGATGCCGACGTCGGTCAGCACGCCCCGCGGCTGGCTGCCGTAGGGGTTGCTCCCCAGTACACCCCCGGCATCCGCGAAGATGGCGCCGCCCACATTGACGAGCCGAAACGGAAACCAGTCGGTGAAAAACCGCTGCTCGAGGGTGAGCAGCCATCGGCCGTCGCCCGCCTGATACCGTAGCGGGTAGCCGCGCAGACCGTTATCGCCGCCCAGCAAAATTTGCCGATCCGGATCGAGCTTATGGCCCTGCTCGAGGCTCAATGACGCAAACCACAGGCGCCGTTGCGACTGACGGCGATAATAGCGTGCTGAGCCGGCGATGACCGTATCTAAGAAATCGCTGCCATCGTGGCGACCGCTTGCGTTGGCGCTGAGCAGCAGGGTTGACCTGCCGTCGAGTTCGATGCCGTGCGAGGCGCTGGCATCAAATATCAGGGCGTTGCCGCTCGAGCCCAACGACTTGGCGGCATAACCCAGCCGACCCGTCACTTGCCAGCCGTATTGGAAGTCTTCGGTACGTTCGATCTGATCGCGGTTGCGCGCCTCCCGAAACTCATCCTGCAGCCATTCCATGGAGACCCAGGGATAGACGAGTTTGCGATCTGTTGGCACCGCTGCGCCCGGACGCGTGTCGCCGATTGAGTCGAACCGGCGCTCATCTTGCGTAATACCGACGCGGTAGCGGAGAACCTCGCCATCGATCAAGCCCTTCGACCAGCCTGCATAGGCACTGGCGAATTTCGCTTCGGTGGCGTACTGCCCAACGACCTGCCCGAGGTCGTATCTTGAATCGATGCGGGTGTCGTCCGCGAAGGCCACACCGCCAGCGCGTCTCGTGTCGAGAGCATAGAACCTGTGATCCAGTTCCAGAGCTCGTCGCTTGCCATCACTGTTATCAGCAAGCTCCGCATCGATAGACCACCAGGTATTACCGAGTTGGCGATCGCGATAGATCAGCAGGTCGGTCGTGCGGTCAACTTCCTTTCGCCGCGACAGACTGAGCTGCGCGCCAATACCGAGGAGGTTCAGATCCTCGATCTCAAAGCCGGAGGTGCTCTTGCCGCCTTTGCGGCCGAAGGAGATTCCCGGATTCAGCGTCCATACGTCACGCGTGGTGACTTCCAGATCGACCTTACCATCCTGCAACGCGATCGGCGTGACCCAGGCTTCGCGAAGATAGCGTGTCTGACGCAGCAGGCGCTCCGTTTCGCGCAGCAGACGCGGGTCGTACGCTTCGCCGGTCTCGAACAGCAGTTGGCGCTCGATGGTCTTGGCTCGGGTATTGATGTGCAGTGTATTGGCCAGGCGAAACAGCGCGGTGTTTTCTTCGGGGATCGATGTGTCGAAAATATCGAGCGGTTTGACGGTGATCGAGCCGATGAGGGTGCCGGCGCTCAGCAGGCCGGCGTCGTCCGGAATGTTCTCCGGACGTTTCGGGGCCTCGAGGCTCGTGCGGGTGCTGAAGCTCGGCAGCACCGTGCGTGCGGGTGTCGGTGCGGCCGTTTCATCGGCTGCGGCCGCGAGCACGGGCGCGAGCAGCAGTGCGAGCAACGGAGCGAATGCCGGCAAGATGTTCGGTTTAGTCAAGAGCCAGCAACTCCAGTTCGTGGCCATCAGGGTCGGTGATGATGGCCAGGCGTCGACCGCCGGGGCGTAGTGCGCGCGGGGTCTGCTGAATAGGTACGCCCTGTGCTGCAAGCTCTGCGACGAACTCATCGATGTGGTGTACGCCGATGCCGAGGTGTCCGTTGTGACTCACGGGTGCGACAGTGTCGCCCGGTTCATGCCAGAGTTCGAGTTGCATGCCTGCGCCGTCATCACCGGTTGCGGCCATGAACACGAGCGTACGCGGGATTTCTGGAAAGGCAACGCGACGTTGCTCGCGAAGTCCGAAATGCCGTTCATAAAAGGCCACCGAGCGCTGCAGGTCGCCGACGCGCAGCATGGCGTGCAGCAGTCGAGGTGATGTGAGCGGCGGAGGAGACTCAGGCGACATTCAATACCTTGCCGGGGTTGAGGATGCCATTCGGGTCCAGCATACGTTTGAGGGTGTGCATCACGCTGAGTTCCACGGGATCGGCGTAATGTTGCAGTTCTGCGATCTTTGATTGACCAATCCCATGTTCGGCGCTGAAGCTGCCGCCCTCGTCGCGGACCAGGTCATGGATCGCTCGGCGGATGTCCGCGCGCCGCGCGGCAAGCGCTCCGGCTGGCATGCCGCGACGCTCGTTTAGATTGAAGTGCAGGTTGCCATCGCCGACGTGCCCGTAGCACACGAGGAAGCCCTCGGCGACGTGCGTCTCGAGCCACGCCGACGCGCGCTGCACGAAGCGCGGCAGTCGGTCGATCGGAATCGAGACGTCGTGCTTGAGGCTCATGCCTTCAAGACGCTGGCTGTGCGGAATGTTCTCGCGAAGATGCCAGAAATCACGCCGCTCGCGCTCATTTTGGGCGAGCACGGCATCGGAGACGAGCCCGCGCTCGAAGGCGGTGGCGAGTGATTCCTCGAGGCGCTCGTTGAGCGGCTCATCGGCACGGGGACTCGTCAATTCGCAGAGCACGAACCAAGGTGATTGTGGGGCGAGCGGACTGCGCGCCCCAGAAATGTGTCGCGCCACGAGCTCGAGCGCCACGGCGGGGATCAGCTCGAAGGAGCTGACCTGATCGCCGCTGGCCTCGCGTAGGTGCGAGAGCAGCTGCACTGCCTGATCGGGACCCGGAACGGCGACAAAGGCCGTAGCGCTGGCGCGCGGTGCGGGAAACAGCTTCAGGCTCGCGGCCGTGATGACGCCGAGCGTCCCCTCGGCGCCGATGAACAGCTGGCGCAAATCATAGCCGGTGTTGTCTTTGCGCAAGGCTGTCAGTGAGGAGAGCACGCGCCCGTCGGCGAGCACCACTTCGAGCCCGAGCGTGAGTTCGCGCATCATGCCGTAGCGCAGCACGTTGACCCCGCCCGCGTTGGTGGAAAGATTGCCGCCGATTTGGCAGCTCCCCTCGGCACCGAGCGACAACGGAAAGAAGCGCTCGGCCGCTGCGGCGGCGCGCTGTACATCCGCGAGGATACAGCCGGCCTCCACCACCATTGAATAGTTCGCAGGATCGATGCTGCGGATCGCATTGAGTCGACGCAGCGAGAGAACGACTTGGGTTCCCGAGGCGTCCGGCGTCGCCGCACCGCAGTAACCCGTGTTTCCGCCTTGGGGCACCACGGGAATCCGCAGTGCATTGCAGAGCCTCAGCACCCGGGATACGTCTTCCGTGTTGCGCGGGAGTGCGACGCACAGGGCGCGCCCATGGTAGGCACGCAGCTGATCGACGTTGACCGCTTCGAGTGCAGACGCGTCGGTGAGGATACCGTCAGGCCCGAGCAGCGCCGTCAGCTGCTGCAACGGGGATTGCGCGCCGCCCTGCATCATGCGCGGGCGAGCGAGGGCAGGCGGCAGTCCGGTTTGGTCAGCAGCAACTGCACGTCGCCCAATTGCCGCTCCATGAAGCCGCCCTCGCAGTAGCACAGGTAGTATTCCCACATGCGCACGAAGCTGTCGGGGTAGCCGAGCGCCTTCACCCGCGGCAATTGACCGAAGAAATTCAGTCGCCATTCGCGCAAGGTGCGCGCGTAGTGCGGACCGATGTCCTCGAGGTGAAATATTTTCAGATCTGTGGCCCGGGTCAGTGAGCGTGAGATGCACTCAACGCTCGGAATGAAGCTTCCCGGAAAGATGAACCGCTGGATGAAATCGACCGACTTGCGAGCCTGTTCGTAGAACTGGTCTTGGATGGTGATGGCCTGCAGCAGCATGGCGCCGTGCGGCTCGAGCAGGCTCGAGCACTTGCTTAGATATGTGTCGAGGTAATCGGCGCCGACCGCTTCGATCATTTCGATGGACATCGCCTTGTCGAATCGGCCTTTGAGGTCACGGTAGTCCTCGAGCAGCAGCGTGATGCGATCGCCGAGTCCGAGTTGGGCAATTTTCTCGCGGGTGTAGGCGTGTTGTTCGCTCGAGATCGTGGTGGTGGTGACGTGACAGCCGAAGTGCTTCGCCGCATGAATGGCAAGGCCGCCCCAGCCGGTGCCGATCTCCACCACCCGATCACCGGGCTGCAGCCCGAGCTTGCGACACACGGCATCGAATTTGGCGAGCGAGGCGGCTTCGAGGGTCTCGACGCCCTCGGCGAAAATGCCGCAGGAATAGGCCATGGTTGGATCAAGCATCAGCGCGTACAGCTCGTTGCCAAGGTCGTAGTGCGCCGAGATATTGCGGGCACTGCCCTGGCGACTGTTGCGGTTTAGGAAATGGAAGGCTTTCAGCAGCGGGCGCGAGAGCAGCGACCAGCGACTGTCGAGGTCGTTCATCATGTGCCGGTTGGTCACGAACAGGCGCACGAGGCCGGTGAGATCGTCGCAGCGCCAAAGACCGCGAATGTAAGCCTCTCCGGCGCCTACCGTGCCACCGAAGGCGGCATCGGCGTACAGCTGCGGATGATCGACCTGCAGCGTCACCGTCAGATCCAGCCGTGGCGTGCGCCGACCGAAGCGGTGGCGTTGACCATTCCACTCCTCGATCACGAGTTCGCCGTCGCGCATCGTTGCAAGGCGCGCCAGCAGCAGACGGCGGCCCAGTTGTGCCAGCACTCCCGCGTTGTCGGCAGGTGCAAGCCGTTCGTCCATGCGCGGCGGATCGAGCGGAATGATGCTGTCGCGATTCCTGTTCATGCGGGATGGGCGAAGAAGGGTGTGCGCTTGAGCAGCAAGCGCAAGGCCTGCCAGTAAATCATCGCACTGACTTTAACGGTTACGAGTGGAAAGCGGACTAACGCCCGTGCGAGCGCGCCGTGAGTGATGGGCTCACGGTGCAGGGTCAGGGTCGCATCGAACTGCGCAGCGCCGTCGCGCCAGTTTTCCATATGCACCTGCAGCGTCTCGCTGGGTGCGGAAAAGCGCCAGTCGTAGCGCATGTCCATCGGCAGGAACGGCGAGACGTGGAAGGCCTTGTCGAACTGCCAGCGCATCACCTGTTGCCCCACGCGCTCGGCTTCGGCCACGCGCAACACATAGGCATGCCGTTCGTCCCAGGGGGTATTGGTAATCTCTGCAACGATGCTCTCCAGCCGCTCGCCTGCGGCATCGAACACGTAGTAGAAACTGACCGGATTGAAGTTGTAACCGAAGTAGCGGATATGGGTCAGCAGGCGGATAGGTCCTGTGGGGCGGCTCCCCGTGACTTCGGCCACCCGATCGCGCACGGCAGTATCGAGGGACACTGCCGGGTCACCGAGGAAATCCTTGCGCCGAAACCATGCGAGGGCGGGTCGGCGGGCTGACCATAGCCAAAACCGATCGAAGAGCTGTGGCAACTCAGCCAAGTCCACGTAGACGAAGAACAGCCGATATCGGAACGCATTGCGGCGTGGTCCGAAACGGCGATGACGGATCAGTCCGGTGTAGAGGCAGCTGGCGGTCATGAACCGCCAGATTCTCGCAGACTCCGTCGCACGGGCTCCAGCACCGGCGCGTTCGGCGGCGTTCCGCCGGTCAGCCGCGCCAGATCTTGCAGGGCCCACAGCCCGCTGACCACCCCATCCTCGTGAAACCCATACCGCCAGTAGGCGCCGCAGTACACGCTACGCCGCTGCCCACTGATCAGGTTGCGTTGGTTCTGTGCCGCCACGGCTTGCGGCGTGTAGACCGGATGGTGGTAGGTGTAGCGCCCGAGAACCTGGTCAGGGTCTATGTCGGCGCGGTTCAGGGTGACCAGAAAGCGTACCGGAGCCGCAAGGTTCTGCAGTACGTTCATGTCGTAGGTCAACGCGACCCGTTCGGTGTCCGGGTCGAGAAGATGGTAGTTCCAGGCCGCCCGCGCGAGGCGGGTCCGCGGCAGTACGCGCTCGTCGGTGTGCAGTACGGCATCGTTGGCCTGGTACGGGAAGGCACCGAGGATCTGACGCTCCGCCTCGCTGGCATCGGCGAGCATGCTCTGGGCTTGATCGCTGTGGCAGGCAAAGACCACATGATCGAAGCGATCGGTGTGGCCGTTACCGCTCGTGAGGGTGACCCCTGCGGCGTCCCGCCGAACTTCCCTGACCGGCTCACGCAGGCGGACGCTCCCTTTGAAACGCGCTTGCCAGCAGCGCACGTACTCGCGCGAGCCACCTGCAACCGTGCGCCA
>RGWK01000112.1 GCA_010029775.1 Gammaproteobacteria bacterium | reverse complement strand
ACGCCGCTCGTCGGCCTGCCCCGCTTTCAAAGTGTCGAGTTCGGCGACCTGCCGACGCAGCGTGTCGATCATCGCGTCACGCTCGCCGATGGTCTCGCGCAGCTGCGCGGCGTCGTCGAACCAGCCGCCACCCGCGGCGATATTGCTGCGTCCGACCAGGTAACCCATGGCGCCCACGGCAATGAGCACGAGACCTGCCAGCGCAAACGCGCGCTTGCCGTGCAGCCACCCGACGCTGCGCACGATCAGCCGTGTTGGAGTTTTTGGTGGCATGGGCTGCCTCAGCGCTTCTGCCACCACTCGGGATAAGGTGGCAGCCCTTGGGGGAAGGCAAGCTCGCCGAGTTCGTGCAGTGCCCGCCGGTAAACCTGTCGCTTGAAGTGGATCACCTCGCGCACGGGCTCCCAGAACGTGGCCCAGCGCCACTCGGAAAATTCCGGCTGACTCGTCTGATCGAATCGCACGGGCGGCTCCTCGTCGCGACCGCGCAGCAAAAACCAGCGCTGCTTCTGCCCAAGACACAGCGGCAACTGCTCGCGTCGTATGTATCGATCGGGCAGCCGATAACGCAGCCAGCGCTGCGTCACCCCGACGATCTCGACATGCTCGCGCTCCAGGCCGATTTCCTCGCGCAATTCGCGGTACATCGCCTGTTCGAGCGTCTCGCCCGTCTGGATGCCGCCTTGGGGGAATTGCCAGCCCTTGCCGCCCGCGCGCCGCCCGAGGAATACGCGCCCGTCGGTCTGCATCAGGACGATGCCGACGTTGGCGCGATAGCCCTCGGCGTCGATCTCGTCCGTCATTCTCAGGCCCGCCGCTCCGTCAGGGTCTTGCGTCCCTCCAGGTACTCGCGTCCTCGCTGCATCAAGGTGGTGAAGGTCGCCTGATCGCGTGACAGCACAGCGCGCCGCAATGACTCGACCGCCTGCGCCAGCGCCTCCAGCGACTCGGCACCGTAGTCATTGAGACTCTGGATCTCGAAGTAGAGCTCAGGGCTCTCCTGTGCCACCCGCGTCGCCACATCGAGCTGCGCGTCGAAAGTGGTGCTGGAGAGTTTCGCAAGCCGCGGCGCCGCCTCACCGCTCTCGGCAAGCGCAGTGAAGAACGCGATATTCAACGCATGCGAGAGCCCGAGCACGTAGGCGATCAGACGGTCGTGCTCATCAAGAGTCATCACGGCCTGTTCAACCATTGTCGGCGCGAACAATTCCCGCGCGCTCGCCAGCGCCTCCGCGTGGCCAAGATCGACGAAGATCACGTGCCGGCCCGACAGCAGCTCGGTGTCTGGGCCGAACATCGGGTGCACGGAAGTCACTCGGCAACCGTGCGACTTCAGCGCCATCAAGCCGCCGCGCAAAGGCGATTTCAGGGATCCAAGATCAAAGATCACGCCTGCCGGACGACGCATCGCCAGATCGCGCAGCACCTTGTCGGTGTAGCCGAGTGGTGTCGCCACGACGATGAAGTCCTGATCGAGGGCGTTCTGCGCGTAATCGCCGACATCGAGCGTACCGGCCGGCGCGCCCGCCGGGTCGCTGACTTCGACCTCGAACCCCTGAGAATGAAGAAAATCACTGAACCAGCGACCGAGCTTGCCCGCACCGCCGATGACAAGCGCGCGGCGCCCGCTGCCGTGGCCGAGTGCCGCGACGCTCGAGCGCTCCTGAGTCGTGAGCGAACTGCGGATCAGCATGCGCATCAGATCCTCGGCGATGCGTGCCGAGACCCCGTGCGCCTCGGCCCGCGCCCGCGCGCCGAGGATGACCTCGCGTTCGCGTCCGTAATCGCGAGTCGGGTAGCCGGTCGCGCGCTTGACTCGCGCGATCTCGCTGCTCGTACGCTGTCGCTCGGCGATCAGTTCGATGAGCCGCGTGTCGATGTCGTCGAGGTGGGCTCGGAGCTCGTCCAAGGTCGTCATGAGTCGATTCCGTCAGTCGCGAACAAGGGTTCCAACCCGATACTATAGACGCTCATTCCCATCCTCTCCGCCGGAAAGCTGCCGTCATGCCCGTTCCAGTGCAATTCCTGCCCTCCCCCTTGCCGCGCGAGCCGCTGGCGACCGCCGCCGAATGGCTGGCGCTCGCCCGCCACCGCGCAGATCAGCCCAACCCCAACGCCATGGTCGTCGCCAGCGTCGGCTCGGGCGGACTGCCCTCGGCGCGCGTGGTGCTCTGCAAGGAAATCGTGGTCGATCCAGGCTACGTGTGCTTCTACACCAACTACGATTCGCGCAAGGGCCAGGAGATCGGGGCCCATCCGCGGGTGGCAATCGTGATGCATTGGGATCACCTCTATCGTCAGGTGCGGATCGAGGGACAGGTGGTGCGGGCGCCGGCGGCAGAGAGCGATGCGTATTTCCGCACCCGGCCCTGGCAACGTCGTGTGGGCGCCTGGGCGAGTGCGCAAAGTCAGCCCGTCGACTCCAGAGCCGACCTCGAGCGCGCCGTCGTCGAGACGGCACAGCGCTTTGGCGTGCCGGTGCCCGGTCCGGAGGACGCGGCAGCGCCCGCAGGCACGGGGGACAACATTCCCCGCCCGCCGCACTGGGGCGGCTACCACGTTTATGCCGATGCGGTGGAACTGTGGATCGAGGGCGAGTCACGTATCCATGACCGAGCCCGCTGGGTGAGAACGCTGCGGCCCGGCACCGAAGCCGGCGCGGCGCCTGTTGTCCTGGATGATTGGCGCTGCACGCGACTGCAGCCCTGAGCTGTCAGCTGCGCAAAGCCTCGAGCACGGTGCCGTGCAACGCCGGGTTGCTGGCAAGCACGCTTGTCGTGCCGAGGCCCACCGCCTGGCCGTCGAGATCCGTGAAGCGTCCGCCTGCTTCTTCGATGATCACGGTGAGTGCAGCAATGTCGAGGATGTTGACGTCCGATTCGATCACCACATCGAGTGCGCCCCGCGCAAGCAGGTGGTAGTGCACGAAATCACCGTAACCGCGGATACGGCTGACGCGAGTCACGAGCTCGCCAAATCGCGGCCACTGCGGACCCGCGGCTAGCGTCTTCAAATTGCCCGTCGAGACGATCGAAGTATCGAGCGTCGTCGTCTGACTGACACGGATGCGCGAGTCGTTGAGCCAGGCGCCCGCGCCACGCTCAGCCCAGGCCAATTCGCCGTACGCAGGCGCGCAGGACACGCCGAGCACGAAGCGACCGCCGCGCAGCAACGCGATCTGCGTCGAGAAGAACGGACACTCGCGCACGAATGACTTGGTGCCATCAATCGGATCGACGAGCCAAATACTCTCGGCGTCCATCGAGTGCTGACCGGTCTCCTCGCCAAAGAACCCGTAACTTGGAAAGCGTTGCGAGAGCACTTCGTGAATCACTTGCTCCGCACGTACGTCCGCCTCGGTCACGGGCGATTTATCGGCCTTGGTGATTACGGCGAGATTTTTCTGATAGAGCGCGCGGATCACCGTCGCGGCGGCGTTGGCTGCATCGATAGCGGCTTGCAGTTCGGCGGACGGCACGAATTCTCCCTCTGGGCAATGCCAGCAGAATGGTATCTTACGCGCATGGGAAATCGGCTTAGCAAGATCTACACGCGCACCGGCGATGACGGCACCACCGGCCTCGGCGATGGCACGCGCGTACCGAAAGACGCCGCCCGGGTAGAGGCTTACGGCACGGTCGATGAAGCGAACAGCACCATCGGCGTGGTGCTCGCCGTCCACGGACTGCCGGCCGCAGTAGCCGAATGCCTGACCCGCGTGCAACACGACCTGTTCGATCTCGGTGGCGAGCTTTGCGTCCCGGGCATGCAACTGATCGGCGAAGCACAGATCGATCGACTTGAGCGGGAACTCGACGGCTTCAATGATCCGCTGCCGCCGCTCAAAGATTTCATCCTGCCGGGCGGCGGCCCGGCTGCTGCGGCCTGCCACGTGGCACGCACCGTAGTCCGGCGTGCCGAACGACGCGTGTGGACTCTGGCAGCTACCCTAGAGGGCGCCGAGGCACCGTTCAGCCCGCTGCCCGCCCGTTACCTCAACCGCCTCTCGGACCTGCTGTTCGTGATCGCCCGGGTGCTCGCCCGCCACGAAAACGGCAGCGAGGTGCTCTGGAAACGCCAGAGCACCTGAGCTGAGACCGCGCGGACTACGACGCGGCCAGCTGCCTTTCGTCGACTTCGCTCTTGATCTGTGTGCCGATGACGAGTGATACGGCGAGCGCGCACGCCAGCATGATGAAGGCGTTCTGATAGCTGCCGTAGGCATCGAACATCAGGCCCGTGATCCAGCTGCCGAGGCCCACGCCAATCGACTCCATCAGGCTGATGGCTCCGTTGATACGGCCGATTTCGCGCAGCCCGAAATTGTTGACGGCGAGCATGTTGTAGAGCGTGAACAGTCCGCCCCAGCCCAGACCGATGATCACCGCAGAGGCGACCACGTACTCGCGCTGCATGGTCGCAAGACCAATGAGGCCGACCAACATGATGACGAGGCAGGCCATGAACACCTTGTGACGATCGATGATGTCGGCCAACCAGCCGTTGACCAACTTCGCCGCCATCGCCACGACACTGAAAAGACCAAGTAGTGCGCCAGCATCCTTCAGCGGCATGCCGAAGCCCTTGTTCAGATGCAGCACGAAGTGCTGCACGAAGCTGAAGATCGAGTAGTAGGCAAGGAAACCGGAAATGCCGATAGCCCAAAACGTACGGGTGCGGATGGCTTGCTTGAAGGTCAGACCGTGCTGCTTGAGATCACCGAGACTGGCGCTCTGACCGACCGCCGCGTACCCCGCCTGCGCGGGCGTGCCCTTGATGACGAAGAAAATCAGCACCATCAACACGACCGGCATGATGGCGTTGTAGACCATCGCCTGACGCCAGCCGTAAGCCTCAATCAGGAAAGGGTTGAACGTGGGCAGAATGGCACTGCCAAGGCTCGTGCCGACGAGTGCAATGCCGATGGCGAGTCCACGGTGCTTCACGAACCAGCTCGACACCAGGAAGATGACCGTCATCGAGCCAGCCGTCGACAGTGCCAGTGAAAACATCAGGTGGATCACATAAATCTGCTTGAGCGCATCACCCGACAACTGCGTCTGGAAGAGATACAGCCCCGCGAGTGCCAACAACACGGCGATGCCGATGCTGACGGTGCGACTGAGGGAAGGCATGAGTGACCCGAGCGCCACAACGAGCACCCCCGCCAGACCGATGGCCGTGACGACGGCGATGAGCTGGATGACCGGCGGCGCCGCGCCGTTGATCAACATCGAGTAACCGAGATAACCCAGACCCAGCAGACCGCAGCCATACATCAACAACAGCCGCGGGTTGAGTTTGTCGATCAGGATGCCGACAAACGGCGAGAGCAGCGCCGTTATAGTGAACTTGATCGTATCGGTGAACTTGAGATCGCCGCGACTCCAGCCGAACTCATCGAGCAAGGGTGGATCAAAGATGGTGATGCCAGTCGCCGTCATGCCGTTCGACAGGAACAGTGCCAGCATGCCGACAATGGCAACGAGCCACGGGTAATAGCGCGGCGCAGGCGGCAGCGCGGTGTTGTTCTGCATGGTCAACCCCCGAAAAGTGTCGGCGACCCCCGGGGCCGCCGTACACCCGATCATGCCAGAATGGACGCATGGCGCCACACTCCAACTCCTCCCTGCGTTCGCTCGACCTCGAGCACGTCTGGCACCCCTGCACCCAGATGAAGGACCACGAGGCGGAACTGCCGCTGATCCCCATTCGCCGTGGACGCGGCGTCTGGCTGGAGGACCATGACGGCAAGCACTACATTGATGCGATCAGTTCCTGGTGGGTGAACCTGTGGGGCCACGCGCATCCGCACATCAATGCGGCCGTGGCACGGCAGCTCGAACAGTTGCCGCACGTGATGTTCGCCGGCTTCACACACGAGCCGGCAGCCCGGCTCGCCGCTGAGCTGACCGCGCTTGCTCCGCCCGGCCTCAGCCGATGCTTTTATGCCGACAGCGGCTCGGCGGCGATCGAAATCGCCGTCAAGATGAGTTTTCACTTCTGGCAAAACACCGGTCAGCCGCGCAAGACGCGTTTCGTCACCCTGACCAATAGCTACCACGGCGAAACGCTCGGTGCGCTCGCGGTGGGCAACGTCGAGCTCTACAAAGCGATTTATCGACCCTTGCTGATGGAGGTGATCAGCGCGCCGGCGCCCGATCAGTCGATCGAGTCGGCCGAGGCTGCCGCGGCCGCGCTCGAGCGCATCCTTGCTGAGCAGGGCGAGCAGATCGCTGCGGTGATCCTCGAGCCGCTCGTGCAGTGCGCCGGCAACATGCGCATGCATCCACCGCGCTATCTCTCGCTCGTACGCGAGGCTTGCGATCGACACGGCGTCCATCTGATCGCCGATGAAATCGCGGTGGGATTCGGTCGTACCGGCACGATGTTCGCGTGCGAGCAGGCGGGCATCACGCCAGATTTTATGTGTCTTTCGAAGGGGCTGACCGCAGGCTATCTGCCCATGTCGGTCGTGCTGACGCGTCCGCAGGTGTACGACGCCTTCTACGACGAGTACACCAAACTTAATGCCTTCTTGCATTCACACAGCTACGCCGGCAACCCGCTGGCGTGTGCCGCGGCACTGGCGTCGCTGGAACTTTTTCGGCAAACGGACGCCCTGCGTACCAACCGTCTTCTTGCCCTGAAACTGCGCGCTGCGGTCGATGCCGGGTTCGCCGATCACCCGCAGGTCATCGACATCCGCCAGTGCGGCACG
>RGWK01000111.1 GCA_010029775.1 Gammaproteobacteria bacterium | reverse complement strand
GCGCCCCCCTTTTGACGTCAGAGCGAGGACTGCCTTTTGATTTAGTTGCATCGGATAATCCCCCGGCCTTGCCTGTGATGACGACCCCTTGCAGAAAGACCAAGGGTATTCGGGGAGTTGTCCCCAAAACGCCAATCTGGGGACAGTTTGAGGCTTTCTGATCGATTCTGGAAGGGGTAAGAAGGAGTGGATATAATAGAATTAAAACAGTGAGATACAGAATTTCGCCGCGAATCGCTTCCGGAGGCTTTTAGTGGTCTTTATCGCATGGGGTGCAAGGGGTCCCGAGTTCAAATCTCGGCGTCCCGACCAATTGAATCCGCTTGCCGCGGGGGGTCAGTCCCATGACGCTCATCCCTGAGCCACAGTCGCTGGTCATCTCCTCGCTGTTCATGGCGGCGTTCGCCGTGCTGGCGTTGGCAACCCTCTGGCAGGTCCGTGACACGGCGGTGTACCTGTGGACCGCCAGTGGTTTGGTCGGTGCGCTTTATTCCGCTGTCTCCGCCGGAGCCTTGGCGGGGCCCATGGAGACGCAGCCCGTTCTGGCGCTGCTCGCCGGCATGCTCGTGCTGTCCTCAGCGTCAGCGAAAGTCGTGGTTATTCGTCTGCTCTCCGGACTCGACTCGGGGTGGCGCCCGCTCGGTGCCCTGATGCTCGGCACCTTTATAGTCTCTGCGGTGATGCTCTCGCTCGGCGTTTCCGTTGCTCTGTACGTGACGCTCGTGTCTATCGGGGTGGGGGTGCTCGCAGGCGTATTTGTCTGGTACGCCTACCGTCTCGGTCGAGATCACGGCATGAGTAACGCGAAATGGTTCGCGGCGGTGCTGGGTCTGCAGGCGATCACCTTGGTCGCCACCTCCGTGCTGGTGATGCTGAGCGGGGAATCCGCGTTGGCGAATCCTGGCGAGCAGGTGCCGTTGGCTACCGCGGTGGTGTTCGGCGTACTTGCTGCTATTAACAACGCCCTGTTCATCGCTTTGGTGCTCGATGTGTACGTGCGTCGACTCGACGCCGCTCGCGCGGACGCCATGCGAATCGAGAGCGAGCGTGCCCGCCTTGCCGAGCGCGAACGTCTGCTCGCCGACATGCATGATGGGCTCGGCTCGCAACTGGCGTCGGCCAAGATCCGTTTCGAGCGCGGTGCCCTCAGCACTGTGCAGGCGGGCGAGCTACTGCAGGAATGCGTGAACGATCTGCATTTGCTCGTGGATACCCTGCGCGGGTCGGGGGACGATCTTCGCGCCGCCTTGAGCGATCTGCGTTACCGCCTCGATCGGCGCCTTGAGGGAGTGGGAACTCGACTGCTCTGGTCTGTGCAACTTGATGAGGCCCCGACAATTCCCTCTGCAGTGGTGTTGAATTTACTACGCGGCGTACAGGAGGCGATCACAAACGCCCTCAAGCACGCGCACGCGCGCGAGATCAGGGTCGAGGCCGTCTACGGGTCTGATGCCGGCATCGATCTGGCGGTGCAGGACGATGGGCGAGGAATCGGCGACCCGTCGGCGTTGTCCGGACGTGGTATCTCTAGCATGCGACGCCGCGCTTTCGAAGCCGGAGCGACTTTTGCGATTGAACCTGGCCCCGAGGGCGGAACCCGGGTGAGCTTTCGGCTGCCCACCCGGGTTGCGTGACCTTCGAGGCCTCGCGCGCCGCTTAGCGTGCGGCAACGGTCTCCTCGGTGGTGACCGAGTAGCCCTTGCCGATGTGCCGATCGAGGAATCGATCGAGTTGCGAGAGCATCTCGATCCGACTCGGGCTGCGGGAGAGCCAGTGATCCTCGGACTTCAACTGGAAGATCTCGTGCTTGGTCTTGGCCCGCTTCATGGCTGTTTCCATGAATTCTGTCTGCACGTAAGGCACGACGGTGTCATCGACGCCGTGCATCATGAGCACGGTGCCGGTGACTTTGTCAGCGGAGCGCGCAGGCGAGAATTGGGCGACGTCAGGGTCGCTCGTCTTGCCGATGTGTTTGCGCCAGAACTTCACGACGCCTGATTCCACGCCGTATCGGTTCTCCTCCCAGCGCAGCATCTCGACGAGATCCGAGACGCCCGCAACGCTCACTGCGCAGCGGTAGAGGTCCGGTGTGAACGCCGCGCCGGCGAGCGCCGCGTAGCCGCCATAGCTGGCGCCCGCGATGCACACCCGGTTCGCATCGACGATGCCCTGATCGATGAGGTGTTTCACGCCGTCGGTGACGTCGTGCTGCATCAGCTGACCCCACTGCCGATAGCCGGCAAGTTCATGTTTCTGACCGAAACCTGTGGAGCCGCGGAACTGCGGCTGCAGCACGACGTAGCCACGCGAGGCCACGAATTGAGACCACCAGTCGAAACCGACTCCGGAGTCGCGGGCACGCGGACCGCCGTGGGGCAATACCACCAGCGGCAGGCCCTTGGCCTCACGGCCGGCCGGCATGGTCAGATAGGCTGGCACCGGATAGCCATCGCGGGCGGGGTAGGTGATGTTGGTGACCTTGCCAAGTGGCACCTTGGCCAACTGCGGGTACTCCTGACCGACGAGCTCCGCACGGTTGGTGTTGAAATCCACGAGGTAGTAGGCCCCGGGGTGGTTGCGGCTGACCGCGTAGGCCAACACGAGCTTGCCATCCGGCGTGTAGCCGAAAATTTCGATGCGGCGGCCTGGCAGCGCACCCTCGATGGCGCGCACGCGCGCTGCGGCGGTGGAGTCCAGCCATTCGACGCGCTGATCGAGACCGCCCAAGCGAACGCCCTTCAGCGAGCGATCGTAGATGTCTCGGACCGTGCCTTCGACATCATGCTTCGGATCTTGGTACAGCGGCTGCTTACCGCCGCCGCTGAACGGGATGCTCCAGAGCCGCTCCCGCTCGCCACCCGACGCGCCAAGCGCCAGGGCGGATTGGTTGTCGGCGCCAAGACCGACGATGTTGAAGTCGGGATCGGTGTGCTCGAATACGGTCTCCCATTCCTCGCCGCGCTTGACCTTGAGTTCCTGTCGCTGGTCCTTGCGGTAGAAATCGAGCCGAGCGCGGATCTTGCCCTCGGTGTCGATCATCCAGGAGCCCGTGTTGCGGATGCCCTTTTCGATGATCCGCCACTTGCCCGTCAGCGGATCGACGCTCAACACGGAATTGACCGCGTTGCTGGCTGCGGCTCCGGCAGCGGCGTTATCCAGCACGCTTGCCGACATGAGGATTTCGCCGGGCGCTGCGCCGACGCGGGAGATGAAGCGGCCGCTGCTCGGCACGATGCGGCTGTTGGTCTTGGCTTCGAGCAACTGGCGCGAGGATCCATCGAGCGCATTGATTGCGAACACGGCGCCGATTTCGCTTTTCTGCTCTTCATCGCCGCGCTCGGAGTAGGTGATGCTGAAGTCAGCGATGATCAGCGTCGGGCTGATGAAGCCCATGCTGCGCAGTTTCAAGGTCTGGTCGAACTCGATACGCTGCGTGAGCTTTTTGATGTTGCGATCGAGGATGACGAGCGACACCTTCTGCCCAGTGTACGAGGATGCAAGGAATCGACCGTCGGTGGACAACGAAACGTTGTCGATAACCGGGGTGGTGCCGAATGCCTCGACGGGCGGTAGCGGTGTCGCAGTCTGCGTTGCCGGAGTGGCAGGCGCAGTGATCACCACGGCGAGCGCAGCAAGGCTTGCCAGTGACAGAGAGCGAGTCAAGCGCATCGGTAGGACTCCAGATTAGAGGTCAAAGTGAATGCGTAAAATCCTAGAGGGTTTCACGGGCGCCCGCCAGAGGGTGTAGGTCGCTGTCAGTGGCCCCGTGGCGGGTTGACAACAGGCATAATCCGACCCGGGGATTTTCAATGTCAGCACGCACTCTGTTCGACAAACTTTGGGATGCGCACGTGGTCCATGATCTGGGTGGCGGCGTGGCTCTGATTGCGATTGATCGCATCTTTCTCCATGAGCGTACGGGGTCTGTGGCGCTCAAGAGCTTGCGCGCCAGCGGACGAGCTCTCTTCGACCCGTCTCGGGTGTTCTGCACCATGGATCACATCGTCGACACCCTGCCGGGGCGTGGCGATTCGACACTGATGCCGGGCGGTAGCCAGTTCATCCTCGAGACCCGCGAGGCGGCGAGGGAGGCCGGGATACGGCTTTTCGACGTGCAGGATCCGTTGCAGGGCATCGTGCATGTGATCTCCCCGGAGCTTGGCATCGTGCTGCCCGGAGCTACCGTTGTCTGTCCCGACAGCCATACCTGCACCCAAGGCGCGCTCGGTGCTTTCGCCTGGGGCATCGGCTCGACCGAGGCGGAGCATGCGCTCGCCACCGGCACGCTGCGCATGGCGCGGCCGCGTACGCTTCGGGTGAATTTCGAGGGCGTGCTGCCGCCGGGCGTGACCGCCAAGGACATGGCGCTGGCCTTGATCAGTGCGCACGGTTCCGTGGGGTGGTAACGGGTACGCGGTCGAGTTTGCGGGTAGCGCGGTTCGCGCGCTCGATGTCGAGGGGCGGCTGACCTTGTGCAACATGGCGACCGAGTTCTCCGCCGTCACCGGATTCATTGCCCCGGACGAGAAGACGTTCGAGTACTTGAAGGGCCGTGACTGTGCCCCTCGAGGAGCGATGTGGGAGCAGGCCGTTCGGGAGTGGCGCGAACTCTGCAGTGACGATGGGGCTCGATTCGATCACGAGATCACTGTCAACGTCGATGAACTCGCCCCGATGGTGACGTGGGGCACGAGCCCGCAGCAGGCCATGCCGGTGACGGGCCGAGTGCCCGAGGCGGCCGCGGCCGGAAGCTCCGTCGAGGCCCACTCGCGGACACTCGACTACATGGGCCTCGAAGCAGGGCAGGCGCTCGCCGAGTTGCCGATCGGTGCCGCGTTCCTCGGCTCGTGTACCAACAGTCGCATCAGCGATCTGCGTCGTGCGGCAGCAATCCTCCGCGGCCGACGGGTGGCGAGTGGTGTGCGGGCGATCTGCGTCCCGGGGTCCATGTCAGTCAAGCGCCAAGCGGAGGCCGAAGGTCTCGATACCGTGTTTCGGGAGGCGGGCTTCGAGTGGCGCGAAGCCGGCTGTTCGATGTGTTTTTTTGCAGGTGGTGAGAGCTTTGGTCACCGGCAGCGCGTGATCTCTTCGACCAACCGTAACTTCGAAAGCCGGCAGGGTCCCGAGACGCGGACTCACATCGCGAGTCCTGAGGTGGTGGCCGCGAGCGCCGTGACGGGACGCATCACCGATCCGCGGTCCTTGGCCAAGGTGGCAGACGCTGCCGGGGAGGATCGCTGATGGAGGCGTTCACGGTGATGACGGCCGTGGCAGCGCCGATGCTGCGCGACAACATCGACACCGACATCATCATCCCCTCGCGGGAGATGAAGACCGTATCGAAAACCGGGCTGTCCGCGGGCTTGTTCGCGGGCTGGCGGTACACGGCCATCGGCGGGCGGGAGCCGAATCCGCAGTTCGTGCTGAACCAGCCGGCCTACGCAGATACGAAAATCCTGCTGGGTGGCAGCAATTTCGGGTGTGGTTCAAGTCGCGAACACGCGGTGTGGGCGCTGCACGAGTACGGGATTCGCGCGGTCATCGCGCCCAGTTTTTCGCCGATTTTTCACGGCAATTGCATCCGTAACGGCATCGTGCCCGTGGCGCTCGATGCAAGCGCGATCGCCGCGATCGCCACGTACGTGACCGAGGCGCCGCAAGTGCATCGCGTCACTGTGGATCTGGTTCGTTGCGAGGTGACGGCCGGTGCAGATCATCACTACGCCTTCACGCTCGCGGGCGAGGCGCGCGAGATGTTGCTCGAGGGGCTTGATGCCATCGACCTGACGCTAAAGCATCGTGAGCGCATTAACCAATTCATTGAACAGGATCGTCAGCGACGTCCGTGGATTTACTCATGAGCAAAATTTTGATCAGCGAAGTCGGACCGCGCGATGGTCTGCAGAGCGTGCAAAGCATCATGCCGCTGGCTGCCAAGAAGGCCTGGATCGCGGCTGAGGCGGCTGCCGGGGTGACCGAGATCGAGGTGGGCAGCTTCGTGCCGGCCAAGTTGCTGCCCCAACTGGCCGATACGGCCGAGGTCGTGAGCTTCGCGCGCAGCATTCCGAATCTGACCGTGGCGGTACTCGTACCGAACTTGAAGGGCGCCGAGGCCGCTGTTGCGGCCGGTGCTCACAAGATCACTTTGCCGCTGTCGGTGTCGGAGACGCACAGTCTGAAAAATGTTCGTCGCACCCACGCGCAGATGCTCGAGGAAACCCGTGCCATCGTTGCGCTGCTGCAGAGTCTGCCGCCAGCGCAGCGACCGAAGTTCGAAGGTGGCTTGTCCACGGCCTTCGGTTGCACGCTCGAGGGCGTGGTTCCGCAGAGCAAGGTGGTGGAGCTCGCTGAGGCGCTGATGGCCGCCGGTTGCGACGAGGTGGGGCTGTCGGACACCACGGGTTACGCCAATCCGCGTCAGGTGCGCGAACTCGTCCGCGCGGTGCGTGCTGCGGTGGGCGAGCACGCCTTGTCTGGATTGCATCTGCACAATACCCGCGGACTCGGCCTGGCCAACGTCATGGCGGGCCTCGAGGTCGGCATTACCACCTTCGACAGTTCCCTCGGCGGTCTCGGCGGTTGCCCGTTTGCGCCCGGCGCCTCCGGCAATATCGTGACGGAGGATCTGGTATTCATGCTCGAGGCCATGGGCCTGCGCACCGGCATCGATCTGCCGAAGCTGCTCGCCGTCCGTGACATCGTGCGCGAGGCCTTGCCCACCGAATC
>RGWK01000012.1 GCA_010029775.1 Gammaproteobacteria bacterium | reverse complement strand
TGCCAGCGCTCGCGCGAATTCCCGTCATGGGGCGGTTGTTCGGTGTGCGCGGCAAACGCGCGGACGAATCCGAACTCGTCATATTTTTAACGCCTCGTATCGAGAGTGCCAATACGCCTGCTGAAACCCCCGAAGTGTTGAAGCGGACGCAGGAGCGAATCGAGGCGTTCGGTCGAAAGGGGGCGTGAGATGCAAGCGAGAATCGTTGATCGAGCCGGTCAAACTCGAACGGTACCCTTAGCAACGGGTGCGCAGTGGATTGGCTGTGGAGAGGATTGCCCGATTCGAGTGGTCGGCGCGGGCGTCGGCGTGCACCACGCGCGCCTCGAGTTGTGCGCAGAGGGTCGGTACAGCATCGTTGATCTCGGCTGTCCTGCCGGTACGCGTGTGAATGGCGAGCGGGTGGTGACGGCAGGGCCACTCGGTCCTTGGGATGTGGTGCACGTAGGCGATTGCGATATTCGGATCGAGCCCGTTCAATCGCAGGACCGGAGCCTCTCTGGGAGCGCAGCCCGGCAGTCGGTCGCCGAACCTTTGGTGGAATCCGCGAATGTTGCAGCGACTCGCCGCGAGACAGAGCGCCTCGAGGCAGCAGGGCGCTTGCATAAGCGTTTGCTGACGCAATTCGACTTGCGTCGGCAGGATGTGGCGAGCATGTCGGACGCGGCGCTGCGTGAACTCGCCACGCAATTGCTGCAGCCTTGGTTGGCTGATGAGGCGGCACGCAGCGGCGGCAGCTCGGCCGAGTTATTACGGTTTGTGCTGGACGAGGCGCTCGGTCTTGGGCCCCTTGAGACCTTGCTTGCGGACGATGAGGTTCGCGAAATCATGATCAACGGCGCCGGGACGATTTTCGTCGAGCGGGCCGGGCGCTTGCACCGAGCCGATACCTGCTTTAGCGGCGAACCGGCCCTGCGCGGCATTATCGAGCGGATCGTCACGCCTATCGGCCGTCGGGTCGATGACGCGTCACCCATGGTCGATGCACGTCTGCCCGACGGATCCCGGGTCAACGTCGTGATTCCACCGCTCGCCGTGCGGGGCACGGCGGTCACGATACGTCGCTTCGGTCGACATCGGCTCACGGCTGCGGATTTGTTGCAGGGGGGTGCGTTGGATGCCTCGATGCTGGAGTTTCTGCGTGTCTGTGTCGAGCAGCGTCGCAATATCCTCGTCTCGGGTGGCACGGGCTCGGGAAAAACGACGTTGCTCAACGTGCTCTCGAGTCTGATTCCGGTCGGCGAGCGCGTGGTGACCATCGAGGACTCCGCGGAACTCGCCTTCAATCATCCCAACCTGGTGTCGCTCGAGACTCGTCCACGGAATATCGAGGGTCGCGGCGAGATCACCATCCGCGATCTCGTGCGTAACGCACTACGCATGCGGCCTGATCGAATCGTCATAGGCGAGTGCCGAGGTGGCGAAACATTGGACATGCTGCAAGCCATGAACACCGGGCACGACGGCTCGTTGAGCACCGTTCACGCCAACAGCCCTAGAGAGTTGCTCTCGCGCTTGGAAGTGATGGTGCTTATGTCCGGCGTTGAACTGCCCGTGCCCGCGATCCGCGAACAGATCGCCGGTTCGGTACACATCATCGTGCATCAAGCCCGTTATCCCTGCGGGGCGCGGCGCATCACTCGTATCACCGAATTGACGGGTGTCACCGCAGGAACGATTCAAACTCAAGACATCTTCCGGTTCGTCGCCGAAGCGCCGGATAGCGCGGGTCGCAGTCGCGGCCGGTTCGAGGCCACCGGTCATGTGCCGCAGTTCTATGAAGAGTTGCGCCGAGGTGGTCGGGGACTTGATTTGGGGTTGTTCGGCGTGCCGGCGGGTGAGCGATGAATTCGACTGGCTGGCTGATCGCGGCTGCCTTCGCCACTGTGGCGGCGCTGGCGGGCATCGTTGGCGCGACGGTGCTGCGCTGGGGCGCCGAGCGACACTCGGCGCGGCTGTCGCATTTGAGCGGAGTGCGTTTTGCTGAACTGTTCTTGTTTCTCGACCCGGTGCAATTCATCAAACTGAATCTCATTGCCCTGCTGTGCTTGCCGCTGCTGTCGTGGCCGCTCGTCGGCGCATTCGGCGCCGGAATGATATTTGTGCTCATTCTGGTGATGCCGGGCGCCGCCTACCGCTGGTTGCATGCCCGGCGACGTCAAGCGTTGCAGACTCAACTACCTGATGTAGCCAGCGCTCTAGCCGCGGGGCTGCGATCCGGGTTGAGTCTCGGGCAGGCGATGGATCAGGTGGTTCGATACCAACCCTCGCCGGTGGCGCAGGAGTTCGCGCTGATGTTGCGCGAGCACCGCGTCGGTCTGCCGCTCGAGCAGGCGTTGCAGGGGTTGGCTGAGCGCAGCGGCTTGCATGATTTCCACCTGCTGGTGGCAACCCTCGGCATCGCCCGCGACCTTGGTGGAGGCTTGGCGGAGGCGTTGGAGCGTTTTGCGTCGACTCTTCGCCGACGCCTTGCGCTCGAGGCACGGATTCGTGCACTGACTGCGCAGGGTCGGTTGCAAGGCGTGATCATGGGCGCGCTGCCGCTGGCGCTCGGCTGGGTGCTGTATCTCATGGAGCCGAGCGTCATGGGTCGTATGTTTAGCGAGCCGCTCGGTTGGGTCGTGCTCGCGTTGATCGCAGTGCTCGAAGGCGCGGGTTACCTATTGATCCGACGCATCGTGGACATCCGGGTGTGATACAGGCGCCGCGAAGACGTCATGGGCAAGGCTGACTTGCTGCCGGTGTTGGTGCCTTTGGCCGCGATGCTCGGCATCGCTGCGTTGCTTGCCTGGCTGTGGTCGATGGTGAGACAAGCTCGACCCGCTGCCCGATCGATGCGTCGCTCGCTTCGCCGGACGCGGATTTTACCGTGGTGGTTGCGCGTGCTGTTGCCATGGTCAGCGTCTCTGGTGCGCGTGGTTGGGCCGCGATTGCCGTTATCAGTTCGCCAAGGCGTGCAGTGGATGCTGCGTCGTGCAGGGTTCGACGAGCACCTGCTGCCGCAACAGTTCGTAGTGGTATCGGTTTTACTGCCAGCCGGTTCGGCTGTGCTGCTCCTGCTCGCCGGCGTGTCCGGTGCGGCGGCCGGGGTTGCCACGCTGCTCACCGCGGCATTGCCGTGGCTGTGGTTGCGCGATGCCGGTCGTCAACGTTGCGATGAGATTGTGCGGGATTTGCCGCTCTACGTGGACATGCTGACGCTTGCGCTCGAAGCAGGCGGGGCGTTGAGCGTTGCGCTGCGGGTTGCCACAGAGCGTTCACCGGAGAGCGTTTTGCGCCGCGCATTTCAGCGGGTACAGGGTGATCTGCGGGCGGGTCGCACTCGCGCTGAGGCATTGCGTGCCTTGGGTGAGCGACTTGATGTGCCCTCAGTGACTCCGCTGATTGCCGCGCTCATCCAAGCGGATGCCAGTGGCGGCAGTCTCGCAGCGGTGCTGCGTGCCCAGTCGGAGCAGCGGCTGAACGAGCGATTTTCTCGAGCTGAGAAACTCGCGATGGAAGCTCCGGTGAAAATGCTGGCGCCTCTTGTGCTGTGCATTTTCCCCTGTACGTTCTTGATGCTTGGCTTTCCGATTCTGATTCGCTTTTTGGCGAGTGACTGAGCCCGCCGATGGAATTTCCTCGGCTATACATTGACGGGCGACGCACGGAGCTGCGTGTCTGCGTGGCGCAGACGTTCGCCGCGCGCACCTTGGGTATGCTGCGCTCGAGCCGCTGGCAGCGGTTTGAGGTGCTGTGTTTGCCGCGCTGCGCGGCCGTGCACACGTGTTTTGTGTCGTCGGAAATCGATGTGCTGTTCACCGATCGTATAGGGCGCGTGTTGCGGATCGATGCGGCGCTTGCACCCTGGCGAATTGCGTTGCTGCCTCAGGCGGACTCGGTTTGGGAGTTGCCCGCCGGACTTGCGGCCCGTTGTTCGATCGCGCGGGGCAGTCGTTTGCAGGCCTGGCCGTCATGCTGAAGACTCGCGGTACCTCTACGGTCGAGTTCTCTCTGGTCGCGATGCTCGTGTTGCTGCCGTTGCTGACCGCAGTGCTGGAGCTCGCGCAGCTTGCCGTGGCGCGCCAAGCGCTCGGCTATGCCGCGACTGAGGTGTCCAGAGTCCTCGAAACAGTGGAGTTGGGCTCGGCGTCCGCGGTTGAGCAGGGTTACGAGTTACGGGCGCGACGTGTGGCCGGAATTGCACTGTTACCGCTCTTTTCGCAGGGAACTGAACTTGACGGTGAATCGAGTGAGCTTGCGGCTGTGCTGACACGTACGGTCGCTGAGACGCTACGGCCCGATCGGTTGCAGATCGGTTTGGAGGAACTGCCGGCGACGTCGCCGCAGTCGGCGCGCTTTGTCGCCGTGCATCGGGTGACTTTGAAGTATTGCCGCGAACTTTATTTTGCGCCGATCAGCACGATGCTGCCTGCCGTGCTGCGTGTGACCGCCTTCGACCCTTTCGATCAATGGTGTCTGACGCAGTCTCGTATGCCGATCAGGGCCAGCGCAGTCGTGGTGCAACCCCGCGTCGTCGCAGCGAAACAAGGTGGCTAGCGCGGGCCGCGGTCGCGTAGCCGGGATTGCCAGTCATCGCGGGTGTCGATGTCTCGCGCGGCGCTCTCTATGGGCACCTCGGTCACGTTGGCGAGGGTGCGGAGCCATACTCGCGCGCCCTGGTCACCGCGAAGAGCGAGCAAAGCCGAACGGGATCCGGCAGGGAGAATGCACGGGGCTCCACGAGTGTCGCCGTAGCTGGCTGCTGCAGTGTGTTCGGGTGCGGCGCGCCAGGCTGCAATCAAGCGCCCGTAATCCTCGGCACTGATGTCGGGCTGATCGGCTAAAGCAATCAGCACGGCCGACTCAGGCGCTGGTACCGAGTTCACTCCGGCGCGCAGTGATGCGGACAATCCCTCGGTCCAATCATCGTGGATGACGACCGAGGCAGCCCGGGGTTCGATCTGGCCGAGGATCTCGGCCGCATGGGCGCCGAGCACCACCGTGAGCCCGTCGATGTCTGCGGTGGATAGCGCGTCGATCGCCCATTGCACCATGGGCTTGCCGTCGATGAGCGCGAGCGCCTTGACGCCCTCGAACCGACGGGACGCACCCGCCGCAAGCACGAGCGCATGCAGCGGGGCGCGACGGTGACTCAGCCGCCGGCCGCCTGCAGCGTTGCCTGGGGTGCACTGGCTCGCGGTGCGAGCCGCGGCGCCTCGTCCAGCACCCAAGCGTTCGTCTCACGGCGAGCGGGGGAGGGAATCGCGAAGATCACATCGCCCTGCTCGCGTGCCGCACGCACGGCCGCCATGTCGAGTTTCCAGCCTCGTGCTTCAAACTCATCGAGCTTGTCACGGTACTGCAGGATCACCTTGTCGGCGGGCATCATCAATTCCTTGGCGCGCGACGGTGGTGTGAGTGTCGGCTTGACGTTGTTCATGACCTTGATGTCTTGCGAGGCAATGAACATGTTCCGTTCGTTGATTTTCTTGTCGAGCCAGGCGTTGATGCGCGGCTTGATCAGCCGGCCGATTGCGCCCATTTTGCTGTTCTTGAAAAAGCCGATGTTGCGCTGGTTGAGCAGGAACACCCGAGTCCGATTCTCGTCGATCGGTGCCTCGAACATGTATTGGTGCATTGCGGTCTTCGGCGAGAAGTTGATGTAGGTCCACATGTGGTTGGGACCGTAGGTGCCGGAGCCGGCCTCCATCTTGCCGCCTTCCTTGCGGAACTGACGCATGATCGGGTTCTTGAGCGGCGGTGCGTCGAAGGTCGACAGAAAGCCGTACCCCCACGGGTTGTTCTGGTGGGGGCGAAGTTCCGTCATCAGGTAGGTATCTTCACGCTCGCCCTGATAGCCGTGCGTCGGGTGCACGTATTCATTGTGCGCAGGGTCGAGGCCGTTCTCGATTGACCGCTCGTAGTGGTAGTTGATCTCGAACACCACCAGCGTCGAGCGCCACGCGTCAGTGCCATGCTCATCGACGGGCATGATCGGGGGGCGCTGATCTGCCGGCAGGTCGCCGAGGAAGGCGAAGAGGATCCCGTATTTCTCTTCCACCGGATAGGCATCAACCCGGGCACGGGGTGGCGGTTTCGTGGCCTTGCCGATGGACGGAATGCGCGTGCAGACGCCGTCGCGGTTGAAGCGCCAGCCGTGGTAGGGGCATTGCACCGTCCCATCCTCTTTGCACTTGCCGCCCGACAGGGACGCGCCCCGGTGGACGCAGGTATCGGACAGCACGGCCGGCTTACCCTGCTCGTCGCGAAAGACGACGAAATCGTGTGCGAGGATCCTGACCTTTTGCGGTGTGGTCCCAAGATCCTCGGAGCGCACCACGGGGTACCAGAAATTCATGTACATGGACTGTCCTCCTTGTCCAACGTTCTTCGGCGACTTCTTACGCGATATTCCGGGCAACGAATAGTGCCACACACCCCTATCGACCGCCGACTGGTCGGAGTCGTGGGGCTTGAGAGTTGGGCGCGTACGGCCTTAGGCTGACACCGGGGCGTTGAGCGGGAGAGATACGCAGATGACTGAACGCACGGCCGAATCGGCCACGGGGTCACCGACAGCGGCAGCAGGGGTTGAGTTTCTTGGGCAGGAGGAGCGGCTCGGGCAAGCGGTCGCCCTTGCGCTTCGGACGCTCAAGGACGGCATCCCATACCAGCACGAAATGAATGATGCGCTGGTCAAGATGCACCTCAATTCAGTCCAGTTCGCAAAAAACAAAGGGCTTATAAAACAATATGTTGAGCATGATATCTCAACAATGATGCCGATCTTGAAAACCCTGCGGGCTGCCGTGGTCCAGAGGGGAGATCCGGAGATTGCCTTGCAGGGTATCTTCGATAAGACCAGCCACTTTTATCAACTATGCCTCGATCTGGAAGTGTCCCCGGGACAACGCCGGTTCACCTTCCCGTACAGCCACGTGCTGGCCATCTCGCGCCGAATTGGCCAGTTCGATCTGACCGATGCGGAGCTACACGAGATCTGGCTCAAGCCACGGCTTGAGGGCTACGGTCGTGTCATCGGAGTGCCCTTGGTCGTGTCGGACATTGGTTCGGACGGCAAAGTCACGGTCTCGCTGGGTCAGACTCCGCCCGTTTCGGGCTGAAGCGGCACGCATCCGCCATGCGGACAGCACGGGGGTGCTGTCGCGACCATTTCGATCCCCCGGTGTTAGAACACCGGCATAGCGGCGGGCACATGCCGCATAAATACGGGGGTTGATATGTCGAAGTTCGCCAAGGCGGCCCATAGCCTATGGGTAGCGCCGTTGACCTTGTGTGTGGCGTTGCCGGTTAGCGCGCAAGCACCCGATGCCGGGGCCACACTCGAGGAGATCGTGGTCACGGCACGCAAACGCGAAGAAAACCTGCAAGACGTGCCCATCGCCGTTACGGCGATTTCAGCCGATACGCTGCAGCGCGAGGGCATCAAGGACATCGAAGGCGTCATCGACCGAGATCCGAGCTTGAGCTTTGATCGCGGCATCGCACCGTACGATACGCGTATCGTCATTCGCGGACTGTCGCCCACGCGCGGCCGGCCGAATGTCGCCACTCTGGTGGACGGTATCGACGTATCGAGCGAGGCCATTGGTGTGGCGGGTGGTTCCTTGCTGATCAACCCGCGGCTCGTCGACATCGAGCGCATCGAGATCGTCAAGGGTCCGCAAAGCGCGCTCTATGGTCGTAGTGCCTTCGCCGGCGCGATCTCGTACATCACGGCCGACCCGGATGACGAGGTGTCGGGAAGTGCCTCGGCCGAGTATTCCGAGCATGAGGCGTTCGACGTTAAGGGCAGCCTGTCGCTGCCCATCAGCGATACGCTAGGCATCCGCGTCAATGCGTACAAGTTTGATGATCGCGGCGTTTATCGCAACAGTGTCGGTGGCGAGTATGTTGGAGGCGGCGACGGGCTCGGTGGCTCACTGACCTTGAAATGGGAGCCCACCGACAGTTATTCACTGAAGTTGCGCTCCGAGTTCTCTGACGATCACTTCGATCAGCCGGCGCAAGCCAACGTCGCGTTCAACGGTGTCGCGATTGTTCCCGCAGCAGCCTCGAGTTGCCGCACGTACTCGATCGCCAACCCGGCGGGCGGTACGCTGGTTGCGACCGGGCCCGTGCTCGATGCGTCCTGCCAGTTCGTCGATGCGAATCCAGCGTTGCCGGCCAATACCTTGAATCTGGCGCGCACGTTCCAGACCGCACTGCTCGGCGCAGCGCCCACGACGATCACCTCCGATATGGTGTTCGACGACATGAACGTGCCGTCGTTCCGCGGGCAGATGGTGCGGGGCAATCAGCTTGCCGTGACCTATAACCCGGACTTCACGCGCTCGCGCGATAACGGCCTGACCGGACCCGCTTTTACGGGCACCAACCGTGAAGTGACGCGGTTCTCAGCGGTACAGGAGTTGAACGTCTCGTTCGGTACATTCGCCTCGCTGACCGGCTACACGCGCGCGGAGGTCGGAACGGACCTCGATTTCGACAAGACGGCGCGCACCATCATCCAGCAGAACATCAAGACCCAGAGTCTCACCAAGCAGGTGAGTCAGGAGCTGCGTTTCACCTCGGATTTTGAGGGGCCACTGCAGTTCATCACGGGCTATCAGTACTGGACCGAGCGTGCGGATCAAACGGATCTGAATAACACCGTGTTCGGTGCAGGCACGGCGTGTCCGCTGCTGTCGATCCCGTTCCCGCCACCCGGGCGCCTGCTGTGTGCGACCCAGGCATCGCCGGTGGGCAGGGCCTACACGGAGACCAGTGCCTCGCCGTACATGGATGATGCGGCGGCCGCTCGCCAGCCCTCGCTCGTCAATCGCAAAGTGGATCACCAGTCGTTTTACCTCGAGTTCGAGTGGGATGTTAGCGAGACGTTTCGCTTGATCGGCGAGGCGCGCTATATCGACGAGGACAACGAGGTCGAGGGTCCGGTGACCGCGGGTAACCAAGGCCCGGGTACCGTGATCCTCTGCGGCGCGACAGGCGATTGCCGGACGGCCGCCTCGATCCCCTATCCAGCGCAGCCGGGGTTGCCCGCGACCTTTGCCGGCGCCACGCAGCTTCGTCGGCAAAGCTTCGCGCGCAACGATTCGTACATCACGCCGAAGGCCACGGTTCAGTGGCAGCCGTCGGATGATCTCAACCTCTACGGCTCCTACTCGATCGGCAAGAAGCCCGGCGGCTTTGGCACCTTGACGATCGGTGCCTTTGGCTTGCCGAGTCGCGAGGATGTCGAGTTTGATCCGGAGCGCATCAAGGTCTATGAGCTCGGTGCGAAGTGGAGCTCACCGGCGCGCAATGTGCAGTTGAGCGCGTCCGCCTTCCTGCAAGATTTCACCGACAAGCAGGTGAGCACGCAGGTCATCATCGGCAACACGCTCGGCAACCGCATCACCAACGCGGGTGGTGCCGAGTTGCAGGGTCTCGAATTGTCGGGTTTGTGGCGGGCATCCGAGTACCTCACGGTGGGCCTCGGTATCACGCACTTTCTGAAGTACGAGTTCACCGACTACACGACCTTGTCGGGGGGTGCGGCGGAAATCGCACGCACGGGGACCTGCACTCCGGTGACCACGGTGGTCACGACGGCGGGGGTCAACCAAGCCAAGACGACCTGTGCGGTGAGCCGCAACGGCAACAAAATCGAGGACACGCCGGAGACGGCCGCTGCGCTGAACCTTGGTTACCGTCGGCCGTACGGCAGTGAAGGCAACTACTGGTTCGCGGATGCGGATGTGTCGTACGTGGGCGAGCGCTTTATCGAGGATGACAACACGATTTGGCTCGAGGCGTACACCAACCTCAATCTGCGATTCGGTCTGGGCAGTGACACTTGGAGTGCCACGCTGTTCATCGACAACGCCACCGACGACAACAAGGTCAAATCCGCGGGTACGGGTCCTGGCAACGCGTTCGCCGATGCCCGCGCTGCACCGCGCATCGGTACGGCCGGCGCTTTGCCCGCGAATCTGACCAATCCGGTCGCTGCGTTTGGTCTGGCCATTCCGACGGCAGTGTTCGCAGAGCTGCCGCGCCCGCGCACGATCGGCTTTCGGGTCAATTACAAGTTCTGAGGGCGCGTATCGTCCGCCAAGGGAAATGCGGGGGCTGCTTGTTACAAGACAGGCAGCCCCTTCTTTCTGGTCCGCGGTGTTGAACGTCGCGTGCACCGCACCTCTCTTTAGTCACGAGGTACATGATGGTCACCACAACACGACGCGGAGCGTTGCGCCACGGTCTTGCAGCCAGCGCCGCCCTGACACTCGGGGGTGGTTTCGCGTCTGAGCCGGGCGGGTTTGCCGCAGGTTGGGCCGGCGAGTTGCCGGCGGGTGCGGCGGGCGTTGGGAAGGGCGACGCCAGCGTGTTGCCCGACGGCTCCGACCCGGCAGCCAACGTGCGCAACATCGTGCGAATGCAAGGGAGTCTTCGCGAGCGGGATGTACCCTGGTGGTTCACCGGCGTGATCTTCGGTGTGCGCGGCGAAGCGGAAACACCGCGACCCCTCGTACGTTTCGAAGGCATGGAGATCTACTGGTTCAAACACATCGCCGACGGCTTCATGCTCGGCGGCCACACTGTCACGTTTTTCCGCGATTACGAGAGCGGGGAGTTCTTGCGCGAGTTTCGCAACCCCTACACCGGTCGGGTCGATCAGGTTAAGCCGGCCGTGCAGGGTGGCAATCTGGGTTTCAGTTACAGCCCGCGCGGCATCTGGCCCGTTCGCCTAAGCGGCGAGCCCCTGTCACCGCCCGTTGAAAAGCCGTTGCGGTTGCAGTGGCACTCGCTCGGCAACCATGTTTGGTTGCAGCATCAGACCGTCTATCCGCCCGGCATGCCGGCCATGCACGGCCAGCGGCAGACCCTGTTCGGCTCTCGTGCGGAGTTTCTCGATCCGCGAGTCGATGCAATCTCGAGCAGTTTCTCGTCCACCGTGTTCATGGGTTGGTTGAAGTGGATGGACATGAAAGACGAGCCCGGACACGTGATTTGGCATGCATCAGGCGTGAAGCTGCGCGACATCGGCGAGTTGCCGCGTGAGTACCGCGAGCGAGCCGAACGCGAGTACCCGGACCGGATGAGCGCGCGACCGACATCGACGTGAGGCGCTCGACATTTGACGGCATCCTATGCCTGTAGCAAAGTGGTGGCGCTGTGGCAGGGGCACGACAGAGGCTCCGCCCGGCACACGACGAGCAGTCGTTTTTTAACTTGGGGGTCAGTCAATGAAGAAATCCACACAGCGTGTGCAACGCGGCGTTGCCGCTTTGGCCGGCGTGCTTGGCGTTGCCATCGCCATGCCCTCGGTCGCCAATGATGCCGGTCTCGAGGAGATCGTCGTCACGGCGCGTAAGCGCGAGGAAAACCTGCAAAACGTCTCGATGTCCATCACCGCCATCTCGGCGACGGATATTGAGAAACTCGGGCTTGCGGACATCGATGATGTCGCACGACTCGATGCGTCGCTGATTTACGACAAGGGCTACTCGGCGACTGACAACCGTATTTCCATCCGCGGTCTGTCACCCACACGCGGCCGCGTCAACGTGGCGGTGCTGGTGGATGGGATCGACACCTCGAGCGAAAGCATCTCGTTTGGCGGTGGTTCGCTGCTTGCGACGAGTCGCTTGCTCGATTTGCAGGCGGTCGAAATCGTCAAGGGCCCGCAATCGGCCCTGTACGGTCGTAGTGCCTTCGCAGGCGCCGTGCAGTACGTCACCAAGGATCCCGCGAAAGTGGCTGAGGGCAATCTGCGCGGCTCATACGGCGACTATGGTCGGTACGATCTGACCGGGAGCTGGAGCGGTCCGTTGAGCGATACGTTCGGCGTGCGCATGAACGCCGTGTATTGGAATCAAGACGGCGTGTACAAAAATCAAGTTACCGGCCGGAAGGTCGGTGATGGCGACGGTTGGGGTATCGCCTTCACCGGCAAATGGGAACCGAGTGAGTCGAGCAGTTTGAAAATGCGCGTGGAGTACGCGGATGACCACTTCGGTCAGTTCCCCACGGCGCAGATGCCGATCAACTCGTTCGATGCCCGTCCGACCGCGGGTTCCGACTGCTTGGTCGTGGGCAGCGGCGCGGCGGTCGCTGCGGTCGGTGGACGGTGTCCCACCGGCAGCCAGCGCGTGTACTCACCGACCACGGTGTTGCCGCCTGGATTCGTCCTGCCGCCGGGTTCGTTCACGTATCCCGGCACCTTCTACGGCAGCAATCACGTTTACTCCTCGTTCGGCGCCGTGCCCGCTGCGAGTCAGCTTGCGGTGCGTCTCGATCCGAACCCGCTGACGGGCCAAGACTACGAGGGCAGCAATCGCGAAGTGCTGCGCGCATCGGCGGTGTACAACGTACAGCTCGAGCACGGTACGGTGACCTCGCTCACCGGATACACCGATGCGTATTTCAGTTTCGATGAGGATGGCGATTTCGATTCAGGCGTCGTCAACGGCGTCGATCGGGCGCTGCGAGCGGCGCGCTTCGATAACGAGAACGACACCACGCAGTTTAGTCAGGAGCTGCGGTATCGTTCGGATATCGACGGCCCCTTCAACTTCATGGGTGGCGTGCTGTACTGGCAGGAAAAAGCCGCACAAACCACGCGCTCGATCAACATTTTCTGCCTCGGGCCCGTGCCTGCGAACACGTTCTTCCCGGGTCAGCCGGCCATCGGTCCAAGCTGCCAGAACCGCACGCCGAACCAGGTGCTTGGTCTGATGAATCCGATTCCGCGCTTGAATTCGCGTGAGATCCAGCATTCGTCCGCGTTCGGCTTGGTTGAATACGACATCAACGAGGCGTGGAAGCTCACGCTCGAGGGTCGGTATTCGGACGAAACTGAAACCATCGTCGGCGTGAACTGCTCCTCGGCGCTGACTACTCCGGGCGCCGGTCCGCCGGGCACGCCGCCGGTGCGCTGCCAGGATCCGAGCTTCCCTGGCTTTCAAGTGTTCGGGCCCTCGGTCAACTATCTCTACCCGTTCTTTAATCCCTTCGCGCCGCCGGGCACGCCGGGCAGTGGGGTGCAGCAGGCGCCGGGTGTGCCGGTGGAGCTGGAGAGTACGCACAGCTATTTCACGCCGCGTGCGACCATCGAATTCAAGCCGGCAGATGATGCCCTGATTTATTTGACCTGGGCCAAGGGTGTTAAGCCGGGTGGCAACTCCACCGTGACGGCAGGCTCGTGGCAGGACGCCGATTACGACGGTCTCTATGACGAGTTTTCGTTCCGTGATGAGCAGATCGAAGAATACGAACTCGGGGCGAAGATGCAGACCGCTGATGGTCGCTTCCGTTTCAATCCGGCGGCGTTCTTTATCAAGTACGACGACAAGCAGGTGGGCGCGCAGTTGATCACGCCTTCGGGCATTGCGGTCGGTCGCTTGCTCAATGCGGGCAAGGCCGAGGTGCGCGGTTTCGAACTCGACTCGCAGTGGGCACCCACCGACAACCTGCTGTTCTCGGTGAACTATTCGTACCTCAATACCGAGTTTACGGACTTCCCGTTCACGTCTGCCTCGGCCACGGACGCGGTGCGCACCAATAGCTGCGGTCGCAAGACCGACACGGCGGCCAACGCGCGACTCTGCTTCCTGAACCTCAAGGGCAAGGAACTCGAGCGTGCGCCGAAGCACTCCGTCGTGGGGCTTGCACGCTGGTCGACCCCGATGGGTGATCTGATGGGTTCGAGCGGCGTTCGATTCTTCGTTGAGGGCGACGTTCAGTATCAATCCGAGCGGTTCATCGACTTCTATAATCGGGTGATTCTCGGCAGCTACACCATCGGTAACGTACGCGTTGGCCTGACTTCGGATCGTTGGGATCTGCAGTTCTTCGTCAATAACGTCACCGACGACGACACCGTCCAGGGTGGCTCGGCGAACCCGGGCGATGTGGCGCAGTCGATCGCAGATCCCACCAATTTCTCGCCGGCCAACACCACCGGCTTGGCGTTGCCCGATCCTCGGATCTATGGCGTCCGCTTCGGCTGGCGATTTGGCGGTAACTGAGTCGCGCCGAAATATTTAGGCCGATAAGCGCTGCGATCTCTCGTCAGGGATCGCAGCGCTCGGCCGAACCTAGGGGCTTTATCATGTGGAATGCGCGTGGTGCGGTGAGCGCCGCAGTGTTGGCTTGGCTTGCGAGCGGGGCGCTTGGCGTGTGGGCACAGGCCGCAACGCCCCGTGCCCCCGGCGGGTTGAAGTTTGTCGATGAGGCCGCGCAGCGAGGGGTCCTTGATCTTGCCGTGAATTCGACCGGGCCGACTTTTGGTGACTATGACAATGACGGCGATCTCGACGTGTTCGTGCCCGTCGAAGATTTGGCGCCAGGCCTGCACGATCGATTGTTCGAGAACGACGGTAAGGGTCGGTTCAAGGACGTTGCGGCCGAGCGCGGGGTGCGCAATCCGGGCAGCATGAGTCGTGGCGCTGTGTTCTGCGATCTCGACAACGATGGCGATCTGGATCTGTTGACGGCAACCATGCCGCCAGGACAGGGGCGCGAGCGTCACGTTCCGACCACCCTGTACCGCAATCAGCGGATCGAAAACGGCGTCGCGAACTTCGATGATGTCACCCGGGCTGCAGGACTGATGCGGCGCGGCAATCCAAACGACGCGAAAATCGGCGGTATCGGTGACACCGCGGGCGGGGTCGGCTGTGCCGATTACGACAACGACGGGGATCTCGATCTCTTTTGGAAGAACGCCGATCCAGACATCGACAACGCGCTATTTCGCAACGAGGGGAATTGGCAGTTCGTCGACGTTACCGAGAGCGCGGGCGTAGCGCTGCAAGGCAAGCTCAAGGACTCAAACGCGCAAGGGTCACCCAATTGGGTCGATTTTGACGAGGACGGTCGCATTGATCTGCTCGTCACCAACGAGCGTGACAGCAAAGTGCTGTTTCGCAACGCGGGCGACGGTCGCTTCGAGGACATTACTCGCGCCCGACGTCCGCCGAACGCTTTGCCGTTCCTCAATCCGGGTAATGCGCAGGGCGCCTGCATCGCCGATTTCGACCATGACGGTGACATGGACGTCTTTCTGCCGATGGCGGACCAGGCGGGACGCCTGATTGCCAATCGCCTGCGCGAGCGCGGCACGCTGGCATTCGAGGACATCACAGCGCGCTCGGGTGCCGGTGTGATCCGCGGCGCCCGAGGTTGCGTTGCAGCCGACTTCGACAACGATGGGCACACCGATCTTTATTTGAATAACGGCGGGCCCTCCAACGTACTGATCAACGATGTGATCAGTGACTTCCCGCCGTTCGTCCAGTTTTACATTGCGTGGGAACCGGCTGAAAACACCTTGTTGCGCAATCGCGGCGACGGCAGTTTCGAAGACGCGACGCGGGGCTCCGGTGCCGAAAGCCTCGGCATCGGCTCTGGTGTCGGGGCGGCGGATCTTAACGACGACGGCTTCGCCGATCTTTTCGTCACTGAGCGAACCTACTACGCGATGGGCAAGCAGGTCAGCGCGCAGCCAGGGAAAAACCGGCTGCTGATCAATACGCCCAATCGCAATGGCTGGCTCAAGATCAAGCTGGAGGGTACCCGCAGTCCGCGCACGCCCTTCGGGGCCCGCGTCACCGTGGTGGCGGGTGATCTCGTGCAGCATCAACTGCTACAGAGCGCTCATGGCTACAACTCGACCAACGATTCGCTGCTGATCTTCGGCTTGGGGTCGCGCACAACCGTGGATCGAGTCGAGGTTCGCTGGCCATCGGGGCTGGTGCAGACCATCGAGAAGCCGGCGCTGCGTCAGACACTGCGTGTCGTCGAAGAGACGCCGAGACCACGGTGAGTCCCGTCGATCGGTTGATGTTGATCGATGGAGTGCTGACCGCGGGAGAGGGCGGCGCAGCGGGAGACTGGATCGAATCGCACAGTCCTGCCACGCTTGAACCGCTCGGTCGCGTGCCGAATGCGACAGTCGGCGACGTCAATCAGGCGGTGATCGCGTCGGCGCGGGCGCAGCGCGAGTGGGCGGCGCTCTCGGTGTGGGCTCGTGCTGCTGCACTGCGCAGTCTCGCCGCGGCGGTGCGGGCGCGGGGCGGGGAAATCCTTGAGCTCGAGGCGCGTGACACCGGCAACACTCTGGCCAAGTTGCAGGCGGATGTGCAGATCGCTGCTGGGTATCTCGAGTACTTTGCAGGTCTCGGCAGCGAGCTTAAAGGCGAAACCGTACCTGCGACGGCGACGGGGCTGCACCTGACGCTTCGCGAACCGTATGGCGTAGTGGCGCGTATCGTGCCTTTCAATCACCCGTTCATGTTTGCCGCGGCGCATTTGGCGGCGCCGCTGATGGCCGGCAACGGTGTGGTCATCAAAACGCCCGAGACGAGTCCACTGAGTGGCTCGATCCTTGGCGAGTTATGCCGCGATCATTTGCCGCGGGGGCTCGTCAACATCATTCACGGTCGCGGGTCGCCGGCCGGCGACGCACTCGTTCGCCACCCAACGATCCGACGCATCGGCTTCACCGGATCGGTACCGACGGGTCTGGCGATTCAGCGTGCGGCCGCGGCGAGTTCCGTCAAGCACGTCACGCTGGAACTTGGCGGCAAAAATCCGTTCATCGTGTTCCCCGATGCCGATCTCGATCGGGTGGTCGAGGCTGCGGTGGGTGGCATGAACTTCGCGTGGGCAGGTCAATCCTGTGGGTCGACGAGCCGGTTGCTGCTACACGAAACGGTGCACGATGAGGTGCTCGAGCGTGTGGCAGCGCGTATGGCGTCGCTGCGTGTCGGCGATCCGCTCGACCCGCATTCGGAGATGGGTCCGGTGAATTCGGCGCGCCAGCATGCGCGGGTGCTCGAGCTGATCGACTCCGCGCGCAGCGAGGGGGCGCGACTCGTGACGGGAGGCGGTCGGCCACCGGGCGTTGCCTTCGAAAAGGGGTATTGGGTTCAGCCAACCTTGTTTTCAGAGGTGACATCCACGATGCGTCTCGCGCGCGAGGAAGTCTTCGGTCCGGTGGTCTGTGCATTGAGGTTCCGCACCGAGGCTGAGGCCGTTGCGCTCGCCAACGACAGCGAGCTGGGTCTCACTGCTGCCGTATGGACGCGAGAGTTGCCGCTCGCCATGCGCATGATTCGGCAGATCGAGGCCGGCACGGTGTGGATCAACACGGCCGGGCAGCACTTCGTCGGCACGCCGTTCGGCGGCTGGAAGGACAGTGGCCTGGGCGGTGAGGAGTGTCTCGAGGAGCTGTTGAGTTATTCGCGACTCAAGGCCGTGCACGTGCTGAGCTAAGTGCGCGCCACAGCAACCACGCGGCGAGCGGATTGGCAATCAGCGACGTCAGGATCATCGACCAGCCGATCTTCTGCTCATCACCAAAAATGAAGTCGGTGGTGAAGCCCACGGCAAACGGGCCCACGGTGGCGCCGACCAGCACGAGTGCAAGCTGATATGCCGCGCCGAATTGCGCGCGCATGCCATCGGGAGTGATTGACTGCACATAGGCACCCGCCGGGCCCGTCGCGGCGGTGCCAAAGAAGAACGTGAAAAAGATCAGGGCCGCGTGACTGTGCATCGTGGGCATGAGTGGCGCGATGATCGACGGCAGCACCAGACCGAGTCCACAGCCGAACAGCACGCGAAGTTTGGCGTGCCGGTCACCCCGCGCCTCCAGCCAATCCGACAGTGCACCTCCTGCGAAGGCGCCAAGCAGGCCACCAACGAGGGCGACGGTGCCGAGCACCACAGCCGCCTCGGGAATGCTGGCGCCGTACTGCCGTTGGTACAGCGCTGGCGTCCATGTCATGACAGCGAATGCCGTGACGGAGGTGGTGCCATAACCCGCAAAGACGTAGCCGTAGACGCCGAGGTTGCGGCGAAAATGCGCCCACACTTCGGCGAATGAGGCCGGTGTGAAGCCAACGGCTCGTGCCGGCTCACGCACGAACAGCATGAGCAGCGCCACCGGCAGGCCGAGCATACCGACGACCACCATGACGAGTCGCCAGCCCGCCAGTTCCCCCAGCAGCGGCACGGTCACGGTTCCTTGTGAGAAGGCCCAGCCGATGGCAGCGCCTCCCAGCAGGAACGCGATGCCCGTTCCAGCCGTTACACCTGCACTGAAGACGCCGATCGCGAGCGAGAGTCGCTGCGGCGGGAAGTACCCGGCGAGCATGGAGTAGGCTGAGGGCGACAGCGTGGCCTCACCGACGCCGACGCCGATGCGGTAAGCAAAGAGCTGCGCGTAGGAGCGAGCGGTGCCGGCGAGCGAGGTCATGGCGCACCAGAGCACGACTCCCGTGGTGATGATCCATTTACGGCTGTAGCGGTCGGCCCAGCGGGCGATGACGAGCCCCATGCCGCAGTAAAAGATGGCGAAGGCGGCGCCGGCCAACAGGCTGAAGGCCGTGTCGGAGATCTGCAAGTCGGCCTTGATGGGCTGCACCAGCAGCGACAGGATCAGACGATCGATGAAGGAGACGCCGTTGGCGAGCGCGAGCACCGCTACCACGAACCAAGCATAGACGGGGTGGGCCGAAGTGCGCGCTGGAGTGGTCACGGGAGCGTCCGCCTGTTCTGGATTGACACCCGCCGGAGTATATCTGCCGGGCGGGCGCGTGCAGCGCGCCGAGGGCTTTTAGACGCGCGAGGAATCCCATGACGTGGTTGCGGCGGATCGGCAAGGGTGTGCTGTGGGGAATTGCGGCGCTCGTGCTCGGGCTGCTCGTGGCGGCAGGCGTCTACCGCGATCAACCGGCGGCGGACGTTGAGGCGCGTTGGGCCACGCCCCCCTCGAAGTTCGTGGTGATTGACGGTGTGAGGCTGCACTACCGCGAGGAGGGCAGCGGCCCGGCTGTCGTATTGCTGCATGCGAACTATGCGAGCCTGTTCATGTGGGAGCCGTGGGCTGCGGCACTCAAGGATCGATATCGGGTGATTCGCCTCGACCTGCCGGCGCACGGCCTCACGGGACCTGAACCTTCGCGAAACTACTCGCTGCAACGCATCCAGTCGTTGTTCGAGCAGTTCGTAGATGCGCGCGGGCTGGAACGGTTTGTGGTCGTCGGTACCTCGATTGGCGGTACGGTGGCGATGCGCTATGCGGCAGATCACCCCGAGCGCATCGAGCGGCTGGTGATGATCTCGCCGGGCTCACTTGAGGCGCGTGTGCGCGGCCGGACCACCCCGGCCGAGGTGCCGAGGGTCGCCGATGTGCTCGCTTGGGTGACTCCGCGGGCGTTCACCGCCTACCTGCTGCGCAACGACTACGGAGACCCCGCGCGGGTTACCGACGCCGTGATCGACGAGTGGTACTCGATGTGGATGCGCGAGGGCAATCGTCAGGCGATGATTGACCTGTTGCGCCAATACGTCTCGGGCGGTGTGGAAGCCAAGATCCGTTCAATCCGTGTACCGGTGCTGCTCATCTGGGGCGAGAAAAACAAGCGTGTGCCGCTGGCTTTGGCCTACGAGACCCGCGCCTTACTGGAGAATTCACCGCAGGTTCAGCTCGAGGTGCTGCCGGGGATCGGCCACATGCTCGTGCAGGAAGCGCCACAGCGTAGCGCGGCAGTCATTCGGCGCTATCTCGATACGCCGCTCGCGCTTAAAACCGCGGCGGCCGCTTCTCCATAAACGCGCGGGCGCCTTCGAGAAATTCCGGCGAGGAGAAACTTTCGTCGTAGTAGCGGCGTGATTCGGCGGTTTCGGCGCGGGTACCGGCGGCGATCATGTTGACCACGGCCTTGGCCGCGCGCACGGAGTTGGCGGCGTTGGCGGCGATGTCATGGGCCACACGCAGCGCGTGCGCTTCGAGTTCTTCCGCAGGCACGATGTCGTTGATCAGGCCAAGCCGCAGTGCTTCGGCCGCTCCCACCTTGCGGCCCGTATACAGAATCTCCTTGGTGCGCGAGGGTCCGACGAGATCGAAAAGGCGTTTGGTATCGGCCAGGCAGTAGGCGAGTCCGAGTTTCGCCGGGGGGATCGCAAAAAAAGCATCGGGCGCCGCAAAGCGCAGATCGCATGCGAGTGCCAAACCGCAGCCGCCGCCCGTGCACGCGCCACGAATCATGGCGATGGTGGGGATCGGCAGCTCCTCCCAGCATTGCTGGGCCTCGAGCACGACATCTTGCATGGTCTTCATGCGCTGCGGGTCGGCGAGGTTACGCTGCATCTCGGCGATGTCCGCGCCCGCACTGAACGCTTCAGTGCCTGCGCCGCTCAACACCGCAACGCGAACGGAGGGTTCGGCGGCGAGTTGGCCTGCAATGTCGCGCAGCGACTGCCACATCGCGGCGGTCACCGCGTTGCGTTTTTCCGGTCGGTTCAGCACCACGTGGGCGAGTGGCGGCACTATGTTACTCAGCACTTCGCTCATGCGATCATGTTAGCAGTACCAATGAGTTCTCACAGGGGGACGATGAACATGGGGATGTATGCGGATCTGCAGGGCAAGGTGGCGATCGTCACAGGCTCAGGTCGTGCGAAGGGTCTCGGTGAGGCCATGGTGATGCGGCTTGCGGCTGAAGGTTGCAAGGTAGTCGTCAGCGACATCGGGGCGCCGCGGGGCAAGGAGATTCCCGCCGATGCGATCGGCACGAGTTCTGGCATCGACGCAGTGGTCGCGGCGATTCGTGCTGCAGGCGGTGAGGCCACAGGTGTCGCCTGCGACGTACTTGAGGAGGCACAGGTTGAGGCGCTGGTCGCCGCCGCCGTGCGGCAGTATGGTCGACTCGACATCATGGTCAACAATGCCGGCATCGGTTACCTGATGAAACCGGTCGTCGAGATGACGCAGGCGGACTGGGATGCCGTGCTTGGCGTCAATCTGCGCGGCGCTTTTTTCGGTATCAAGCACGCCGCCAAGCAGATGATCGCCCAGGGCCACGGTGGTCGGATCATCAACATCGGTAGTCAAGCGTCGAAGTCGGGATTCCCGTTCGCCTCGGCGTACGTCGCCTCGAAGCACGGCATGGTCGGACTGACCCGCAGTGCCGCCATTGAACTCGGTGCGCAGGGCATCACGGTCAACACCATCTGCCCCAATCACGTCACGACGGGCTTGGGCGCCTGGCAAAATCAGTTCTTCTCTGCGGCGACCGGTCGCAGCGAGCAGCAGTACCTTGCCGACATGCGCGCGCGGATCCCCCTCGGTCGTCCCGGCTTGCAGGAGGATATCGCCAAGGCTTGCGCCTTCCTTGCCTCGGCGGAGGCGTCGTACATCACCGGTGAGGCCATGAACGTATCGGGTGGCGAGGAGTACCACTGATG
>RGWK01000110.1 GCA_010029775.1 Gammaproteobacteria bacterium | reverse complement strand
AGATGATGCGCGGACTCACGCCCTTCGGCGCAAAGCGGTGCCACAGCCGCGACAGCTCGCGCGAAATACCCATGGCGCCGGCGAGTTCCGCCTTGAGAAAGGCCTCGACATCGCTGTCACTCGCTTCGGCAAGCGGCGCCTGAAAGCGACCGGCACCGAAGGCGGGCAGGATAATGGCACCGTTGAGGCCCTTGCCCTTCTCGACGCTGCTCAGCGAAGGCGCCAGCGTCTCCGGCCGACTGCGATCGAACAGCACCGGCACGATACGGCGATCCACATCATCTTCGCGCAGTGCGGCGCGCGCAGCCTGCACGGCTTCCTGCGAACCCAGGCCCAGCAGCACGCGAGCGCCGCAGTTGCTCTGGATACGCGCGATCGTCAAGGCGTCGGACACCTGATCGCCGGCGGCGACGAGCACCGTTGACCCCGTGCCATCGACGGTGCGCAGCTCCGGTCGCGACACCCAGGTGGAACGCGACTCGTGCACCACCTGCATGCCGTTGGTCACTTCGAAGCCCTGCGCACTGAAGGCGCGCGACTCGTCGCTGCCGAGGAAAACGATGGTGTTGGCAACGTCGTCGACCGTCGGGAAGGTATGCGCCGGTGCGCCGGAAGAATCGGCGCGCGCGAGTGCCATCGCGGAGGAGAATTCGGTGGCCGTCGTGCCCTCGGGCTTCTTGCGCAGCCCGTCCATCGCCTTGAACACCGTACGGATACGCCGACTCTCGATCGGCCCTGGGTACACCGTGTTGACTCGAATGCCCTGCGGCCCGAGTTGCAGAGCCAAATTGCGCGAGAACGCGTTCAGTGCTGCTTTGGGAACAACGTACGCCGCGCGTCCGAAGTAGCGCGTACGCGAAAAGATCGTCGACACGTTGACGATGCTGGCACCTGCACGCAGATGCGGTGCGGCGGCACGAGCCATGTTCCAACTGAGACCCAGCAGATTGCCCGCGGCATCGCTCACCGTCTCGGTGTCCGGCGAGCCGGCTGCCCGCTGCGCCTCGAGCTCCTCGTTCGACAGCGGCAACTGCTCGATCGGCTGCTTCGGACCCGCAGAGCCCGCGTTGTTGATCAATACGTCGAGCCGACCGTAGTGGGCGAGCGCAGCCTCGACGCCCTGACGCGCCTGACCGGCATCGGAAGCATCGAAGGCCAGCGCCAGCAACTGCTCGGGGGCGGCACCGCTGCTGGCCAACAGGTTTTCACGCAGCGCCTCGAGCTTGTTGCGGTTGCGACCCGCCATCACGACGGCTGCACCTTCTTCCAGGTAGCGACGCACGATCACTTCGCCGATATTTCCGGCGGCACCGGTGATCATCGCAACCTTCCCGACCAACCGGCCGGGGCGCATCACGACCGGAACGGCGAGCGCCTTGCGCTTGGGTGTTTTCGCTTTTCGGGTAGTCTTCTTGGGCGTCATCGTGCCGCTCCTTGCAGCGCGCTCCATTCCTGATACAGCTCATCGCGCGAGCGCAGCCCGGTCCGAGGCAGCGCGTGATTGACGACGTAATTGGCACCGGCGTGAGTGTTGTCCCACATCGCCTGATGTGCCGCAGGCAACTCCTCCCAAGGCACGACGGTCGGCGCGCTCACTTCGAGCTGCCCCGCTGCGATCATGTCGTTCATGCGTGCAACCTCGAAGGCGTTACACAGATGCGTGCCCGCGATGGTTGCGGTCGGCATCAGGATGCGTCGCTGACGCATCCAGACCTGCGGTGCGTAGAACGTGTAGCGACGATCCTGCATCGACTCGCAGTAGACGACGCGACCCGTGAACGGTTTGACGAGCGAAGTCGAGGCGGCCAGCGCATCGTGGCCCGCGCGCTCGATGATCAGATCCGGGTAGCCGCGCGGGTTGTCCGCCGAACGCAGCCAGCGTCCGATGGCGCTACCAAAGGGCTTCATGGTGCGTTCCTGGAACTGGCGCACGGCTTCCTTGAAACGCGCCGTCTCGCGCTTTGCGTCAGGCATCGCCGGCAGGGCCTCCGGCCAATCGAAATCAGCGCCCTCTTTGCGACGGATCTCCTCGATCGACACGACGCCGCGCACTGCATCGCCAAAGCCCAGCGATTGCACGAACTCGCGCTGGGCATCACTCGCCGTCGCCACCACTAATCGGCCGCCAGCAGCGCGAACTGCTTCGATGGCTTGCAGGCCGACCGCATCCAGCAGTTCTCGACTGCCGACGCCGTAGTACAACAGCACGGCTTCACCGGCGCGCAATCGCGCACGGCGCAGCATGTCCTCGGGAGTGGCGGCACCCGTCTTGCCGACGAACGAGAACCAGTAGCCGCTGGTGGCGCCGTAGAAGGTCAGCGTGCCGTGCTCGGCCAGCAACTGGAAGGAGCGCGGAAAAGATTCCTGACCGGCGTGCGAGACGACGTAGTCGGCGAGTCGTCCGCCCGTCTGTCGCCGCATCTCGTCCAATATGGGCTCACCGGCACGCTGCCACTCAGCAATGGCTGCAGCCTCGGCAGGTACGGTGGTGAACGCCTGACTCCAGCGCGGATCACGCCGATTGATGGAGCCCGCCGCACCTTGCGAAGCGATGAACTGCGCGCGCTCGGCGCTTGAGACGAGGCCCACCGCAGCAAGACCATTGCGTGCAGCGCTCTTCAAAGCTTCGAAGCCGGTGCCCGTGGCCGCGCCTTCGACGAAAAGGGTTTTGCCCGTTTCGATTTGCAGTGTAGTAAACAGCGCTCGCACCACCGTGCCAAGATTCAGCACATAGGAGCCGGCCGCTTCGAGCGTCAGATCGGGCGGCAGCGGATGCAGCTGCGGGCCCTGCACCAAGAGGAATTGCTGGTGGCTGCCCGTATCAGTCTCGTAGCCCTGGATTGAGAAGCCCGCGTACATCGGATCGCGAGCGGCGAGCGGCGAGAGCAGATCGCTCTGCCCCGAATACACGGTTACGAGATCGCCCACCTTGAGACGACCCTCGCGCTTGACCTCGCTGCCGACGGCAGCAATCAGTGCGACGCCACCGGAGCCGGTGACCTGATAGTCAAGATCGTGGTTCTCGAACGGCGAAACCGGAATGCCCGTGATCGCCCAGATATCATTGAAGTTCACTTCCGAGGCAAGCACGTACACCAGTGCTTCGTTCGGGCCTGGCGCTGGCACCGGCAGAACGATCTGTCGCTCCGCCTCGCGCGGCAAGCCATGCGCTGGTGCACCCGTGCGCGGATCTTTGACGACGGCGTGGCCGTATTGCCACTCCGGGAGCGCGGTCAGACCCGGGAAGAACGGCGCGCCCACCGGCAGCAACTTGCCTTGACGCTCGAGCGTCTTGCACTCGGTACCCGTCGGTGCCACCTCGCGCCGCACCGGCAAGGGCGCGCTCTGCTTGTCGAAGAAGGCTCGTATACCGGCCTTACCTCCGGCAGGATCGATGATCGCCTCGGCAAACAGCTGCGCTTCGCGCGCCAGCCCCTCGCTCACGCCGCTCACCCAACCGGTGCGCACCGCATCGATGATGCGCTCTGCGGTCGGCGCGCGCCCCACGGTGCGCGCCTGCTCCAGCAACTTGACTACCTCGGCGTCGGCCAGCGCGGCGGCCAGATCGTCGCGACCTGCACTACGCCAGGCGTCGTTGGCGGCGCGACGCGCAGCAAACTGACGGGCGATGAGGTTGCGTCCTTGCGGTGCCTTGACGTATTCGCTCGCCAGCCGGGTAGCGAGGGAGAGCACATCCTCATGATCGCCGGCTAATGCATGCAGCAAGCCATCGGCGTGCATCTGCGCCGCATCGACCGTGCGACCACCGATGATGATTTCGAGCGCGCGAACGAGTGGCGCCGGATGCTTGGCCTCCTCGAGCAGACGCGGCAAACGCTGCGTGCCACCGTAGCCCGGCAGCAGATTCAGCCGTACTTCAGGCTGCCCGAAGGTGGCAGCGGGTTCGGCAAGACGCACGTGGCAGGCCATGGCGAATTCCATACCCCCACCGAGCGCGACGCCGTTGATTGCGGCAATCGTCGGCTTGCCCATCGATTCGATCTTGCGAAACGCCAGGTGGGCGTTGTTGGGCAGAGGCAGCGCCTCGTCGAGGGTGTGCACATCCTCGAGCAACTGGCGTATGTCGGCGCCGGCGACGAATGCGGCGGTACCCTGCCCGGTGAAAATCACGGCCTTGACGTCATCACGCCGCGCCACGTGATCAATGACGATGTTCAACTCGTCGAGCGCTCGCTCGTTGAGTGCGTTAACCGGTGGGTTGTTGACGGTGACGATCGCGATGCGCGCCGCATTGCGCCGACGGCTTCCCGTGGCGTGGTAATGAATACGGAAATAGCGGAAGTCTTCGAAGAGCTGCTGCTCATCCGCCACCCGCTGACGTGCCTGCCACTCACGGATCGCCTTGCGCAGTTCATCGATGGACTCGGGGTTGCGCAGCGTCGAGGTGTCGCCGACGTCTTGACCTTCGACGAGCGCGCGGACCATGCGCCCACCACGATGACATTGCCCACCGGTGAATCAGGGTTGACCTGCTTGTCACGCAGGATCGCACCCTCGATTTCCTCGGTGCCGAGCCGGTGACCCGAGACGTTGATGACGTCGTCCGAGCGGCCGTGCAGCGAAAAACCGCCGTCAGCGTACTTCACGGCGAAATCACCCTGCGTGTAGGCCAACCTGCCACGCCAGCGCGTCCAGTACGTCTTGCGATAGCGCTCGAAATCGCCTCGCCAGCCGCGCGCGACGGCGCGCCCCTCGATCTTGAAGTCAGCCTCCGCACCCCAGATCGTGCGACATAGGTAAGGGAATGGCGCAGCGATCACGATCTCGCCTTTTTCACCCACGTCCGCACTGCGCGCCTGCACACTGCCCGAGGCATCGGCCTCGCTGTCCGCCACCCAAACGTCACCGAGGATCCACGGCAACGGATAGGTATGGGCATCGGCGCGCAGCGGGAAATCCGCATTGCCGTAAAGATGTGTCCAGACAATGCCGCCGTGTTCGGTGGCCCAGTAACTGTTGGTGTACCAGGGCGTGACGAGCTCCATGCCGAACTGCTGCACGACGGGTGATGTCGGCTCGGCACAGAAGGTGGCCACGCGCAGGCTGGCGCGGGAATAGGCGCGAACATCCTCGACGTTCTGCGGATCGGTCATCACGGTTTTCAAAAACGTGACGCCCGCCTTGAAAATATTGACCTTGAGTCGCTCGATGATGCTCGCGAAGCGACCGGCGCCCGGAAATACCGGCGCGCCCTCGGCAATGACCGTGGTGACGCGGGTGCTGAGCGCCCCGCTGATCATATAGCTCTGACCGGTGATCCAACCCGGATCGGCGACGACATACATCACATCGCCCGCACGCGCGTCGAAGGCGACACGCATGCTGTGCGCGACGCCGCTGACGTAACCGCCGTGCACGTGCACCACGCCCTTGGGCTTGCCCGTGGAACCTGAGGTATAGATGAAAAACAGCGGAAATTCCGCATCGAGCGGCTCGACCGGCGCCGCGGCCCAGATCGCGGCGACGAACTCGCGGTCAGGCAGAGCCAGAAGACTCTGCTCATCGTGCACGGCAAAACCCGCTGCGCGCGCCGCGGCCAGCAACTGCTGTTGCGCTGCCGCGGTGAGCTCGTGGCCCCACTGATCGCGCTCGGCGCGCCACAGCAGATCCGCCTGCGCCGTATGGCGCACGACGATCACGGTGTCGACACGCGGTGGCGTGGTCACGAGCGCAGAAGCAATCGCCGTTCTGATGCGACTCGCTTCGGCGGAGCTGAGGCCGCTCAGGCTTTCGAGTGCGCGGCCGACGCCACGCATGATGTCCGAGCGTTCGAGCGTGATTTCATTGGCCACGACGCGTTCGGCACCCTCAAGGATGCGCGCCGAGTGTGCCGCCGAAAGACCCAAGGACTCGAGTGCTTGCGCGACGGCGCGCACGGCCTGCTCGGCCGGCACATAGCCGTCCAGAGCGGGATCGGTGTACGCCTCCTTGAAGGCCACGATCTGCGCGTTGCGATAGCCGCCATCGGCGGTGATGACCACCCGAGCACCCGCATTGTGGATGCGATCCGACAGGGTCTTGTCGCTGAAGCCGCCGAATACCGGCGTGTAAACGATGCCAAGCCGCTTGCAGGCCTCGGTCCAGTACACCTGCTCGGGAATATTCGGCATGTTGATCGCGATGCGATCACCCGCTTGCAGCCCAAGATTGCGCAGTGCGAGCGCGCAGCGCGCCACTTCGAGCAACAACTGCTTGCGCGACACCGAATACGAGACCACCGGTCCGCCGCGACCACCGTCCTGCGACTGATCCCAACGATCGCCTTCAAACCACAGCGCAGCCTCGGCGCCGTGTCCGTCGAGAACGTGGCGGTCTATTTCATTGAAACAGGCGTTGGTGAGTGCGCCACCGAACCAACGGTAAAAGGGCGCCTCGCTGGAATCGAGGGCGGTATGCCACGGCCGGTACTGCGCAGGCAGTGCCGGCTGCACCGGCTGCAGAGTTCGGGCATCGAAGCCGCGCCACATACCCGTCGCCGGCTCGAAACGAATCCAGGCTCCGTGCTCGCCGACACTCGGCTCGAACCAGTGGAGTTCGCGACAGGCGATGTCGCCGTGATAGGCACCCGGATCGAGCTGGCAAGCAGCGCGAGCGGCGTCCCAGGCTGAACGAGTGGTAAGGGAATTGACGTGCGCAGACGGTGGGGCAACCGCCACAGGAGCCGGGGCCGGTTCCTTGGACCCGATCGACATCGACATGCAGATTCTCCGACCCCCAATGG
>RGWK01000109.1 GCA_010029775.1 Gammaproteobacteria bacterium | reverse complement strand
AATCGTTTCGTCATTCTCGACGAGGCCCAGAACCTCACGCCCAAGCAGATGAAGGCGCTCGTGACCCGGGCGGGGCCAGGCACCAAGATCGTGTGTCTCGGCAACATCGCGCAGATCGACACGCCTTACCTTACTGAAACCACCTCCGGGCTCACGTTCGTGGTCAGCCGGTTCCAGGGTTGGGGTCACGCGGGGCATGTCACTCTGGTGCGGGGCGAGCGATCGCGACTCGCCGATTTCGCCTCCGAGACATTGTGAACTCGATGCGCGGCGGGCGGTCAGACTCTGCAATGCGTGCCACCCTCGCCCTTTGCATCGCCGCCCTCGTAACCCTGCTGACGCTGCGCTCGGCCACGGCGCTTGCGCAGGGCGCGAACGATCTGCCAGATATCGGCTCGGGCGCCAATTCCACGCTGACCATCAACGATGAGTACCAACTCGGGCTGATGGTGGTCCGCGGCCTGCGCGATCAGGGGTTGATCCTCGAGGATCCTGAGGTCACCGACTACATCCAAAATCTCGGCAGCAAGATCGCCGCGCAAATCCAGGACTCCGAACAGCGCTTCACGTTTTTCGTAGTCCGGGAGGGCAATATCAACGCGTTTGCGCTACCCGGCGGATTCATCGGCGTCAATTACGGACTGATCACTGCCACCGCCAACGAGTCCCAGCTCGCCAGCGTCGTCGCCCATGAAATCGCGCACGTCACGCAACGCCATATCGCGCGCTCCATTCAGGCACAGGGCCGGCAGGGACTCGCCTCGGCCGCGGCACTGCTCGCCGCCATTCTCATCGGCATGACGACCGGCGCGAGCGATGCCGTGCAGGCGGGCATCGCCATCGCGCAAGGCACCGCTGCGCAGGCGCAGATCAATTTCACGCGCGCCAATGAGTACGAAGCTGATCGCATCGGCATCGGCTATCTCTCGGCTGCGGGTTTTGACCCACAAGGGATGCCTGATTTCTTCGAAACCTTGAGCCGTCGCTCGGGCCTCGCCGGAGCCCAGGTCCCCGAATTCCTGCGCACCCACCCAGTTACGGCCAACCGCGTCGCTGAAACCCGCGAGCGCGCGGGACAGATCCGTGTCGTGGTACGCCAACAAAGCGCTGCCTATGCGTTCGTCCGCGAGCGTGTGCGCGTGTTAGGCGCTCCGCCCGACAACGACCTGCGCCCCTATTACGCTGCGCTCGCCGACCGCGGGCCGTTAACCCCGGCACAACGTTACGGTGAAGCACTCGCACGGCTCGGCGCCGGCGATCGGGAACGGGCTGCGAGTGCGCTCGTCGAACTCGTGGCGGCCGAGCCACAAAGCCCGATGCTGCAGGCTGCCCTTGGTCAGGCGCTGATGGCGGCCGAGCGCATGGACACGGCGCTTGCGGTATTGCGCCGCGCGCTCGAGGTGGCGCCGCGCAACGTGCCGCTGACGATTCGCTACGCCGAGGCGCTGCTGCGCACACCGGGTGGTGCCAAAGAAGCGCACACGCTACTGCTCGACCTCTTCAACAATGTACCGCCGACGCCGGAGCAAATTCGCCTTACAGCACTTGCGGCGAGCAGTGCCGGTGACAACGCCGACGCGGCCTACTACATGGGCGAATACCACATCGTGGGTGGCAATCTGCCCGACGCCGTCAAGCAACTCGAACTCGCGCTGGCCGATCCGTCCATTACTTCGGTGCAACGGGCGCGGTTCGAAGCGCGCATGAAAGAAGTGCGAGAGGCCCTGGCCGAGAGTGGCAAGCGTCGACGCAGTCGCGAACGCAGCCCGGGCTAAGCGCGGCGCAAGCCGGTTACAGACGCGGCTGCAATCGTCCTCGCCGGCGGAACTGCTAAAATCGGCACCATGATTCACCGACTCCGTATCGTCCCGCGTCTGGCCGCAGGCCTGGTTCTTTTACTTTTGACGGGTTGCGTCTCGCTGCCGCAAAACGCCACCGCTGACCCGCGAGACCCATTTGAACGCTTCAACCGCGGCGCATTCGCCTTCAATGACGGACTCGATCGCAGCGTCATTCGACCCCTCGCGCGGGGTTACAAGGCCGTCACTCCGCAGCCCGTGCAGACCGGGGTCACGAACTTCTTCACCAATGCCACCTACCCCATCACGATCGTCAACAACGTTCTGCAGGGCAAGTTTAAAGCGGCCGTGTCCGACACAGGACGGTTGCTGCTCAACACCACTTTTGGTCTTTGCGGTCTGCTCGACCCTGCGACGCAATCGGGGCTCGATCTGAACGATGAGGATTTCGGCCAGACGCTTGGCAAATGGGGCGTGAAGCCGGGGGCCTACGTGGTGCTGCCGTTCCTCGGCCCCTACACGATCCGGGACGGCGTCGGCGATCTCGCTGACAATTTCGTCGAGCCTCGCTCCTACATCGACGACTCCACCACACGGTGGGGACTGTGGGCCTTCGACAAGTTCGAAACTCGGGTGCGGTTGCTGGAAGCAGATTCCGTGCTCGATCGTGCAGGTGACCCGTACGCCTTCGTGCGCAGCGCCTACCTGCAGCGCCGGGAGTACCTGGTGCGCGACGGCAACGTACCGATGGAAAATCTCGAAGACGATTTCGAGGACGACGAGGCTGACATGCCGTCGCCGAGCAACAAGACGCCCTAGGGTGACGTCGCGTTAACCCCGAGCAGTTCGCTCACCCCACCGATGCGGGCGAGTTGCTGCAGCGGCAACGGCAGCGAGATAAAACGCAGGCTGACCCCGCGACCTGAGGCGATGGCAAGCCAATCGAGCAACACCGCGAGTCCGGCGCTGTCGGCACCGTCGATCGCCGAGCAATCCACCCGAATCTCTGGCGCCGCGCCGCACTGCAGCAGTGCGCAACCTGCGGCGTGAGCCAAAGCAGCCGTGGCGAAACTCAGCTCGCCGGATACCGCGAACTCATCCGCCGCAACGCTCTTGACGCTCACTGGAGTTGCCACGGGCATCGACTCTTTCCTGATCGACGCTCGGCTCACGGCCGCGACGCCGCGCCTTTGGCTGCACCGCCGCCGCCCGCCGCTTGTCGGGTCTGGGCCTCGAGTCGCTGGATCACCGCATCGAGCCCCTTGGCATCGATTTCGGCGCCGAAGTCCTCGCGAAAGCTCTTCACATAGCTGATGCCTTCGATGACGACGTCCCAAGCCTTCCAGCCCGCCTCGGTCTTGCGCAGTGAGTAGTTCACCGGAATTTTTTGACCGTTGCTACGCTTGACCTCGGTGCGCACGACGGCGGATGTCGCATCGGCTGCCACAGGGGTCGGCAACACCTTGATGCGATCACCGGTGAACTCCAGCAAGGCATCGCCGTAGTTGCTCATGAGCGAACCATAAAAGGCATCGATGAACCGCTGTCGCTGCTGCGGCGTCGCCGTCCGCCAGTGTTTGCCAAGCACGAGTCGTGCGGCGTGATCCACATCGAAATTAGGCAACAGAATCCGCTCCACCAGCGCATCGAGTTTGGCCGGATCCTTGCGCAGCTCAGCGCGGCGCGCCTCGATCTCGGCCACCATGGCATTGGCGGAGGTTTCGATGAGCTGAGTCGGGCCACTGGTATCGATGACTGCGGGAGCCGCCTTGCTTTGTGAATGTGCCGGAACCGACGCACTGACCACGCCGAGAACAAGCAGAACGGCAGCGCGACGCCAACTCCAACGATTAAGAATGATCTTCGTCATTTACTTGCCCTCCGCTTCCGCAGGCTGCGACTGTGCATCCTTGCCATCGCTCCCCTTACTCGCAAAGTTGGCGAAGAATTTGTTGACCAGCGACTCGAGTACGATCGCCGGTTGGGTAAATTCGATCTGGCCACCGTCCTTGAGGAAGCTGTCGGAGCCGCCCGGCCCGATGCCGATGTACTTACCGCCGAGCAGACCTTGCGTCTGTACGCTCGCATCGCTGTCGTCGGGGATGCGGTCGTACTGCGCATCGATGCGCAGCGTGACTACCGCACGATAGTCGTTCGGATCGAAGGCGACGCCCTCCACGCGGCCAACGCGCACACCTGCCATGCTGACGGGCGAGCCCGCCTTCAGATCACCAATGTTGTCGAATTTCGCGGTCACCCGATAACCGCTCTCGGCGCGGAATTGCAAGCCGCTGCCCGGCAGTTGCGTGGTGAGGAAAAACAACGCGGCAAAGCCGAGCAACACGAACAGCCCGGTACCGACTTCCAGAGAACGTTGCGGTTTCATCGTGAGATTACCTTCCAAGAAAAGCGGCAGTGAGCATGTAGTCGATCAGCAGCGTCAGCACCGAGGAGATCACCACGGTTCGCGTGGTCGCAAGACCCACCCCGGCGGCGGTCGGCTCGGCGTTATAGCCCTCATACACAGCGATCAGGCTGCAGGCGATGCCAAAGCACACACTCTTGACGATGCCCTCGGAGACATCATCGAGTTCGACGGCCGACTGCATTTGTGACCAGAACGCCCCCGGGTCAACGCCCATCAACTGCACGCCGATAAGTTGCGCGCCGAACAGACCCACGAGATTGAAGATCGCCACGAGCAGTGGCATCGCGATGAGTCCGCCCAGGAATCTCGGGGCCACCACGTGACGCAGCGGATCAACGGCCATGATCTCCATCGCCGTCAGCTGATCCGTGGCGCGCATCAAACCGATCTCCGAGGTGAGCGATGTGCCCGCTCGACCCGCGAACAGCAACGCGGTCACCACGGGGCCCAGTTCCTTGAGCAGACCCAGCGCCGCCGCCACACCGAGCGCGTCCTCCGAGCCAAAACGCTGCAACAGATCGAAGCCCTGCAGACCGAGCACCATGCCGACGAACAGGCCGCAAAGCATGATGATGATCAGCGAGCGTGCGCCTGCGTTGAAGATCTGGTGCACCACGGCGCGCGGCCGCAACAGGGCGGGACCGCACTGAACGAGCAGTCGGCCAAAGAACACGCCGACGCGACCGATTCGCTGGATCGGCTCGAACATCATGATCGCAGCTGCTCCAGGTAGTCGGGCGCCGGGTAATGAAACGGCACAGGGCCATCCGCCTCGCCGCTCATGAACTGACGCACGACTTCAAGCGGGCTATCCCGCAGTTCCGCCGGACTGCCCTGTGCGACCACCTTGCCCTCCGACAGCAGGTAACTGTGGTGCGAGATGAGCGCCAACTCATCGACATCGTGCGAGACGACGATGCTGGTGATACCGAGTGCATCGTTGAGTTCGCGGATGAGTCGAACGATGACGCCCATCGAGATCGGATCGAGTCCGACGAAAGGTTCGTCGTAGATCAGCAGTTCCGGGTCCATCACGATCGCACGGGCGAGCGCCACGCGCCGCGCCATGCCGCCCGACAGTTGACCCGGCATCAGATCCGCAGCCCCGCGCAGCCCCACCGCATGCAGCTTGCTGAGCACCAGTGCGCGCAGCACCGACTCGGGCAAACGCGCATGCTCGCGAACCGGGAAGGCGACGTTTTCAAATACCGACAGGTCGGTCAACAGGGCACCGTTCTGGAACAACATGCCCATGCGGCGCCGCAGGGCGTACAGCTCGAGTTTCGGCAGGGTCGGCACCGATTGGCCGAAAACAGTCACCTCCCCTTCGAGCGGCATCACCTGACCGGTGATCAGACGCAGCAAGGTGGTCTTCCCGGTGCCACTCGGTCCCATGACGGCCGTGACCTTGCCGCGGGCGACCGTGAGGTCGAGCCCGTCGAAAATGCGCCGCCGTCCGACGCCGTAGCGCAAACCACTGACTTGAACGACCGGATCGGACATCGAGGGAGACACGGGCACAGGCCATCGAGGAATTGGGGGCGCGAGTTTAGCAAACCGCGGCGCGGCGGAACGACTTGGTGCGTTGCCCGCAAGCCACAGAAAAGGCTGGAAATATCATCATAGTGGACTAAAATGGTCCCGTTTTATGATCCGCATCAGCAAAATGACCGACTACGCCACCGTGCTGCTGGCCGAAATGGCCCGCGCGCCCCAGGCCTTGCACAGCGCCGCTACGCTGGCTGAACGGACGAGGATTGCCCTGCCAACGGTCAGCAAGGTGCTGAAGACACTCCAGCGCGCCCAGCTGGTGCGCTCCACGCGCGGTCTGCACGGCGGCTACGCGCTCGCCCGCCCTGCCGCCGCCATTTCGGCCGCAGCCATCCTCGATGCGCTCGAGGGTCCCGTGGCGGTCACGGATTGTGCGGCTGGGGCCGGTCAATGCGATATCGAGACCACCTGCGGCGTCGGCCGCACTTGGCAGCGGGTGAATCTGGCCATTCGCCGCTCGCTGTACGACGTAAGCCTCGCGCAACTGGCCGGCACCGATCCGCGGGCGGTAGAGCTTGTCGCCCTCGAACAGGAACTCAAACCTCGCGCGGGCGGCCGAGCCGCCGCCGCCATCAACAGGGCCTGACCCATGACCGACAACGCACAACTGGCCGAACACTTCACCCGCGGCTACCAGCACGGCTTCGTCACGGACATCGAGTCGGAGAGTCTGCCGCCGGGTCTCGACGAGGACGTGGTTCGCAAGATCTCAGCCATCAAGCGTGAGCCGCAGTTTCTCACCGAGTGGCGTCTGCGCGCGTTCCGGCACTGGCAGACGATGCACGAACCGCTCTGGGCGCAGGTGCGCTACAACCCGGTCGACTACCAGAGCCTGTCCTACTACTCCGCCCCCAAGCAGCGAACGGATGGGCCGAAGAGTCTCAATGAAGTCGATCCCAAACTGCTTGAGACCTACGAAAAGCTCGGCGTGCCGTTGCACGAGCGTGCGCGCCTCGCGGGGGTTGCGGTCGATGCCGTGTTCGACAGCGTCTCGGTTGCGACTACGTTCAAGGACAAGCTCGAAAAGGCCGGCGTCATCTTCTGTTCGTTTTCCGATGCCGTACAAAAACATCCGCAACTGCTTGAGCAATATCTTGGCACCGTAGTGCCACACACGGACAATTTCTTTGCCTGT
>RGWK01000108.1 GCA_010029775.1 Gammaproteobacteria bacterium | reverse complement strand
CCTCCGGCAGCCAGAATACGCCCGATGTTGTAGGTGAAGCCCGAGCCGGTGGCTCGCAGCCGGGTCGGGAACAACTCCGGTAAGTAGAACGTGAAGGCCCCAAATACGCCGAACACGGTCAAGCCGATGAAGAAGTACATGTACAGCCGCATCTGCGGCGCCAGATCGAGGCCGAAGGTCGCGAGCAGCGCCGCCGCGGAGAGTGCGAAGTAGGCGATGAACATTGGCCGCCGTCCGAGACGCTTGGCGAGCGGAATGGTCAGCAGGGTGCCGATCAGACCACCGATGTTGAAGATCGTGGTGGCTTGGGTCTTCCAGGATTCGATGAGGATGCTGGTCGCGGTCTTGTCGAGACCGAGTTGCGCGGCTTCGATCTGACCGAGGTTCGCAGCGACCACCGGAATGAACGCGTTGCAGCTCCACCAGGTCAGCAGGGCGACGATCGTGGTGAGCAGCGCGCTGCGCGTGCGTGGCCAAAGCTCGGGCGAGAACAGCTCGCCGATCCGAGGTGGCGCGGCATTCGCTGCAGCCTGTTGCCAGCGTTCGGGTTCCTTGACGAAGAGCCTCACAAAAAAGGCTACCGCAGCCGGCAGCAAGCCAAAGATCAGCACGTAACGCCAGGACACTTCCGGTATATCGCTGAACCAGTTGCCGGCGACCTGAGCATTGACGAACGTGGCAAGGAACAGTCCGAAGGGCGCCGCCGTGTAGAGTAGTGCTCCCGCTTCGACGCGTTGGTCTTCGGGCACGGCCTCGGCAACCAGCGCGCAGCCGGCAGCCCACTCTCCGCCGATACCAAGGCTTGCAATGATGCGACAAAGGATAAGTTGCTCAATGCTGGTGACGAAGGCGCAAGCCGCAGTGCCGACCGCATAGAGCACCATGGTCATCATCAGTACGCGGCGCCGGCCATAGCGATCCGAAATCGGTCCGAACAGTACGCCGCCCACGGCCCAGCCGACCAGGAAGATCGCGGTGATAACTCCGGTCCAATATAAGGTGGCGGTGCGCGCCTCCGCCGAGCCAAGCGGCAGGTCGAGCAGGGTGGGGATGGCATTCGGCGCCACGTAATTGAAGAGCAGGCCGTCGAAAATGTCGAAGCCCCAGCCGAGCCATGCGGCGAACAGCACGGTCCATTGATAGCGAGACAGTCTGATCATCGATCCCCCCGGATGAACGATCGGCGTCAGGGACGCCGCAGCGCCTGAGTGATGGCGGCACGCAAATCGAGTGTCGCATGTCGAGCAGCTGCCGCGAAGTCTTCTCCCGAGCCGGCGTAGAGAATGCCGCGCGAGGAGTTGATCACGAGTCCGGCGCCCTGTTTTCCGCGGCCGTTGCGCACGGCCTCATCGACGTCACCGCCCTGTGCGCCGACACCGGGAACCAGAAAGGTCATCTCGCCGGTTCGTGCCCGAATGTCGGCGAGCTCCCCGGGGTAGGTGGCGCCCACGACCAGCAGGCAATTGCCCCGCGAGTTCCACTCGCCAGCCACCCGTTCGGCCACGATCTGGTAGAGCTTGCGATCCCCGACCTGCAGATTCTGGAACTCCCCCGAGCCCGCGTTCGAGGTACGGCAGAGGATGACGATGCCCTTGTCCGCGTATTGCAGGAAGGGCTCGGCCGAATCACGCCCGAGATAGGGGTTGATGGTGACCGCATCGGCGCGGTATCGCTCGAAGGCCTCGCGCGCGTACTTCTCGGCCGTGCTGCCGATGTCGCCGCGTTTGGCATCAAGGATGATCGGCACGCCCGGTGCCCGTTGGCGGATGTAGCGCAGCGTGTCCTGCAGCTGATCTTCGGCGCCTGCCGCGGCGTAATGCGCAATCTGCGGCTTGTAGGCGCAGACGAGGTCGGCCGTGGCGTCGATGATGGCGCGATTGAAGGCCAGGATGGCGTCCGTTCGATCGCGCAGGTGGGCGGGGAAGCGCTCGATCTCCGGATCAAGACCCACGCAGACGAGCGACTCGGCGGCAGCGCTGGCCGCGGCCAGCTGGCTATGGAAGGCGTTCATGCGCGCGGCAGTGTACCGCAGCGCCTTGCTGCAGGCTCACGCCGGATCGAGGTTCGCGTACTGCAGCATCAGCCACTTGCTGCCGGCCCCTTCGAAGTTGACCTGCACGCGGGCGTGGGGACCCTGCCCTTCGATATTGAGGATGACGCCGGCGCCGAATTTGGCGTGGCGGACCCGGGCGCCGAGCTTCATGCCAGGGGCCACGGGCTCGGCGCGCAGCGCCGTGGGTCCGCTGCGTCCGGGACGGGCTGCGGCGTCGTCACCGCTGAATCGATCGCGTGAGTACCCTTCGCGCGAGTACGGATTCAATCCTCGCGAGGCATGCACGCGCGGGCGAACTTCTTCGAGCAGTTCCTCCGGAATTTCTTTGATGAAGCGCGAGGGCATGCCGTAGCTGTCGATGCCGTGCAGGCGCCGCTGCTCGGCGTAGGTCAGATAGAGTTGCTGCATCGCGCGGGTGGTACCGACGTAGGCCAGGCGGCGCTCTTCCTCGAGACTGTCGAGATCGTTGAGCGAGCGTTGGTGCGGAAAGAGGCCATCTTCCAGTCCGGCAAGAAACACGACCGGAAACTCGAGACCCTTCGCCGTGTGCAGCGTCATCATCTGCACGCAATCCTCCCAAGCCTCGGCCTGGCCCTCACCCGACTCGAGCACGGCGTGAGCGAGGAAGGCTTCGAGTGGCGGCAGTTGCTCGCCATCGACACCTTCGGGCTCGAAGCCGCGTGCGGCCGAAACGAGTTCGAGGAGGTTTTCGGCTCGCGCTTCGCCGCGCTCGGCTTTTTCCTTGCGGTAGTTCTCGAGCAAGCCGCTCGCATTGATGACTTGATCGACGATTTCATGCAGGGCGAGCGTGCGCGTGTCGCCTGCCAATCTCTCGATGAGTTGCAGGAAACCGTGCACCGCGGCGGCGGCTTTGGCGCCGAGCGAACCGCTGGCAATGCAGCGGGTGGCCGCAGTCCACAATGACGATTGATCGGCGCGCGCTTGCTCGCGAATCACATCGAGGCTCTTGGCCCCAATGCCACGCGTCGGCAGGTTGATGACGCGCTCGAAGGAGGTGTCGTCCTGACGGCTCGAAACGAGACGCAGGTAGGCGAGCGCGTCCTTGATTTCGGCACGCTCGAAGAAGCGCAGGCCGCCGTACACTTTGTAGGGCACGCGGGCGGAGAGGAACACTTCTTCGAACACGCGGGATTGTGCGTTCGAGCGATAGAGGATGGCGATGTCCCGGCGATTGCCGCCGCGGGCGACCCAGTCCTTGATGCGCTGCAGGACGAATTCCGCTTCGTCGCGTTCGTTGAAGGCGGCGTACAGCCGGATCAGTTCGCCCTTGCTGCCGCTGGTCCACAGGTTCTTGCCGAGACGGCCGCTGTTGTGTGCGATGAGCGCGTTGGCAGCTTCGAGAATCGTGCCCGTGGAGCGATAGTTCTGCTCGAGTCGCACCAGCTTGGCCTGCGGAAAGTCGCGGCGGAAGGTCTGCAGGTTTTCGACACGCGCGCCGCGCCAGCGGTAGATCGACTGGTCGTCGTCACCAACGGCAAACGGCGCTCCTTCCGAGCCTACGAGCAGCTTCATCCACGCGTACTGGATGGTGTTGGTGTCTTGGAATTCGTCGATCAGCACGTGGCGGAAACGGCGCCGGTAGTGACCGAGCAACTCCGGCTGATCACGCCACAGTTCGAAGGCGCGTAGCAGCAGCTCGGCGAAGTCGACCACGCCCGCACGCTGGCAGGTGTCTTCGTAATCCTGATAGAGCTTCACCAGCTGGCGTCGGGTCGGATCGTTGCCGTCCTTCAGCGCCTTCGGGCGCATGCCCTCGTCCTTGTTCTGATTGATGAAGTACTGCACATCGCGCGGTACCCAGCGGGTTTCGTCGAGCCCTTGTGCCTTCAGCAGTTTCTTGATGAGCCGCAGCTGATCGTCGCCGTCGAGGATCTGGAAGGTCTGCGGCAGACCGGCTTCGCGCCAATGCAGACGCAGCAAGCGATGCGCAATGCCGTGGAACGTACCGATCCACAGTGCAGCACCCGGCATGCCAAGCAGCGCTTCGATGCGGGCGCGCATTTCGCCGGCGGCCTTGTTGGTGAAGGTCACCGCCACGATGCTGTGGATCGAGGCCTCCTCGGCCTGCACCAGCCAGACGACCCGATGGGTGAGCACGCGGGTCTTGCCGCTACCCGCGCCAGCGAGCACGAGCACGGGGCCGATGGGCGCAGTCACGGCTTCGCGTTGCGCCTCGTTCAGCGGATTGAGGATCGGGGAAAGGTCCATGGGGCCGCGAATTCTAGCGGCTTTCAGTCACTCTGACCGAGTCGTTTTTCTTCTGCAAAACGCAGCAGTGCCGAAACCAGCGTCAGCACCACCGGGCCGACCACGAGACCGACGCCACCGAAGGCCGCCGCACCACCGATGACGCCGACGAATACGGCGAGCGTGGAGACATGCGCCTGCTTCGAGACGAGCAGCGGCCGGATGAAATTGTCGACGATCGACACGAACCCGCCCCACGCCAGCATGAATAGCGCGGCACCACTGCGGCCCATACCCGCCAGTGCCAACGTGGCCGGTATCCATACGAACGCCGTACCACCCGCAGGCAGCAGGGAGAACAGCGCGGCGAGTACCCCGAACACCACGGGTGAGGGAAGACCCACGATTGCGAACGCAATGCCGATCAGCAGACCTTGCAGCAGCGCCGTGAGGCCCGAGCCGTACACCACAGCGCGAGTGGTGTTGGCGATCAGCGCGAGCAATTGCTCGCGATGCTCGAGATCGATGGGAACGATATTGCCGAGACGCTGCAGCATTCGCCGGCCATCACGCAGCATGAAAAACAGCAGGAACAACATCAGTAGAAACGCGACCGTAGTACCGAGTGCACCGATGACCATGCTGCTGCCGAGGCTCGCTGCGTAGCGCAGAAAAGTCTGACCGATGGTCACGACGAAACCGGTGATCTGGCTGCCCTCGAGATCGAGCAGATCGACAATGTCGGCGAGCACGGGACCGAGCACCGGATACTCTTCGAGCCGATTGAGCGTATCGCTGTCGATACGCCAGGCACTGTGCTGTAGATCGTAGATGAGTGTTCGGCCCTGCTCGATGAAGCTCGCACCGAGCAGCACCAGCGGTGCAAAAACCACGACCGGCGTCAGCACCGTCAGCACGGCCGCCGCAGCACCTGGACGACTGCCGAAGCCGCTGGCCAAACGCGATTGCAAAGGCGCCATGAGCACGGCGAGCACGATCGACCAGGCCAGCGCGCCCCAAAAAGGCGTGAGGATCTCCCACACCGCGTAACCCAGAGCGACCACGGTCAAGACGAGAAAGCCGCGTCGATAAAACTCCGTCATGCGGCGCACTATACTGGGCCGATGCGAGCCTTGGCAGTGTGTTTAGCGATCGGCGCAAGCTTGGTTCTTGCGGCGTGCTCGGCGGGCGGCGCCTCACCTGCCGCGAGTCGTTTCGGCGCATCGACGGAGGGATTTCTCGTGCCACCTGACCCAGCCAATCCCAAGGCGTACGCCTACGTGACCCTGAGCGTCGCCGACATGGATCAGGCGCTCGGTCTTTGGGTGCAACGTTTCGGCATGCAGATCGTCGTGCGCCGCCAAGGCACCGATCCCGGGCTCGCGCGACTGTGGGGTCTCGCGGATGACGCCATCATCGATCAGGCATTGCTGTTGACGCCTGGCATGCAGCAGGGCGGCGTACACCTGGTGCGGTTTCGCATCCCGGGTCCGGCGGTGCGCGAGGGTGCCTCGCCCACAGATCTCGTACCAAAGAGTGTTGATATCGCCGTGCGCGATATCTTTGCCCGCTACGCCGAGCTCGAATCTGCAGGCTATCGCTTTCGCTCGAAAATCGGCCGCTTCGAGACCGATGGCGTCATCGTCGACGAGGTTCACTTGCCCGGCCCTGATGGCGTGAATCTCGTCTTTCTCGAACAGCAGGGCAAGCCCGAGCCGGTGAGTCCGCAGGGGTATGGCGTTGCGCCGCAGATCGTGGCTATCTCGCCCGACAACAAGCGTGAGAAGCTGTTTTTCGAGACGGTGCTGGGCCTCGATGAGACCTCGTACCACCGCTTTGCCGGCGCCGCAGTGGAGCAGACTATTGGCTTGCCGGCGGGTGGTGCACTCGATGTGCGCATTTTCGGTGATCGTGGCTACGACTACGGCCGACTCGAGATCGTGCAGTACGAAGGGGTGCGCAGTGACGATCTGTATCCGCGTGCCAAGGCACCGGCGCGAGGGCTCTTGTCAGTGACGTTCTTCGTCGCGGATCTCGCCACTGTACTCGAGCGTGCCGCGGCACTGCAGCGCGCGGCGGGCGCTGGCGCGATGCGCGCTGCACCCGTGGATCACGGCGTGGTGTCGAGCGTTTTCGGCAACGCACGCATGGCGACCCTCACCTCACCCGCCGGTCTGCGTATCGATCTGCTCGAGCGCCGCTGATCTTTGGGCTATCACCAGCGGTTGCGCAGCTCGCGCAGTTTGAGGAACACGGTTCGCGCATCGGGTGTTTCGGGCAGCTCGGGAAACGCCACGCGCAGCCCGGCGATCACCTGCGGTTGGGTCAGCCGGAAAAACGTGTTGATGCGTTTCTCCTCGCCGAGTGTCGTTACCGGTGCGGCATCGCCTTGGCGCTCGCCGAGCGTCGCGAGAATGCTCGCCGCCGCGGTGTTCTGCGGTTCCCGATCCAGTGTGAAGGCGAGATTGCGCGCCAGGTAATCGTGTCCCGGAAACACCCGCGTGCTGTCGGGCAGTCGGGCGAGCACATCGCCGAAGGTGGCGTACAGCAACCCCGGGTCGCCGCCGTTGTGGCAATTGCCGGCACCCGCACCGAATAGCGTGTCGCCGCAGATCAGCGCCGGTGGCTCCCGGATGCGGTCGCCCTGCGCGAGCAGGCACAGGTGTGCACGGGTATGGCCGGGCGTGTCGAGACA